>DATAMA010000088.1:0-3315 GCA_036260765.1 Desulfobacteria bacterium
GGCTGGAAAGCCGCTCGGCCGTGTAGCCAGCGAGGCCGCGTGTCTGCTAAGGGGAAAACATAAACCGGTATTCACGCCAAACGTTGATACCGGAGACCATGTGATTATAATTAATGCCGAAAAGGTTATTCTTACCGGCAAGAAGGCTGAGCAAAAGGTTCATTACCGGCATTCCGGTTATCCGGGTGGACTAAGAGAGATCAGCTATAAGTCCGTGCTCGCCAATACTCCTGAGCGAGCTATTGAGTGGGCGGTTAAAGGGATGATCCCTCATAACAAGCTGGGTGCCCAAATCTTTAACAAGCTTAAAGTATACCGGGGCGCTGAGCATCCACATCAAGCTCAAAAACCGGAAGTTTGGCAAGGCTAGAGACTGGAAAGGAGGATAATTAAATGGCACAAGTTCAGTTTTATGGTACAGGACGGCGTAAGAATGCGGTAGCCCGGGTCCGTTTGGTTCCCGGAGAAGGCCGTGTTTTAGTAAATAAACGTGGATTATTAGAGTACTTCGGTAAACGTACTCTGGAAATGATTGTAAAACAGCCGCTGGAAACGACGGAGACCCTAGGTAAATTTGACGTATTTGCAACTGTTGACGGGGGCGGCACAACCGGGCAAGCCGGTGCCGTACGCCTTGGTTTGGCGCGTGCGCTGCTGAAAGCGGACGCTACCTTACGGCCAGCTTTAAAACGTGCCGGTTTTCTTACCCGTGACCCACGGATGAAAGAACGGAGAAAATACGGCTTGAAAAAAGCGCGGAAGGCTTCACAGTTCTCCAAACGTTAGGTTTGGGTTTAGTGGATTTGGATTTTACTCAGAGGGAAGAGCAAGCTCTTCCCTCTTTTTATGTTTATATTGAAATTTATTCGGCTAATTAACCTAGTCTATAATCTGACTTGCGTCATATTTTTTATATAGCATGGTTGCAAGGAGGATTGGTGGATGAGGATTTCCTATGCGGGAGTAATCAGACCGCGAAAACTTGCCTTGACAGGAATTACTGCCGTTTTGGCACTGGGATTGCTTATCTACGTTGGCGGGTTTGGCAGTGCCAAAAGAATTTTGAGTTGGTCGGTTGCCGGCAAAACGATCGTCATTGATCCAGGACATGGTGGGGTTGACCCAGGTGCGGTTGGTCCGAACAAAGTATTGGAAAAAGATATCAACTTGGCTGTTGCCAAACGTTTAAAGGACTACATCCAACAAGGCGGCGGCCGGGTAATCATGATCAGAGAAGAGGATGTAGATCTAAGTTCACCGGAGACTTCCGGACTTCTGGCTAAAAAGCGGGAGGATTTGGCCAAACGTTTAGCAATTGCTGAGGAGTCGAAGGCTGACCTGTATATAAGCGTGCATACGAACAGTTTCCCGGGCCAAAACCTTACCGGAGCACAGACCTTTTACCACAAGGAATCAGCCCAAGGTATGGCGGTTGGCAAAGCAATTCAGGCCGAGCTGGTTCGTGAATTTCCGGATAATAAGCGAGTGGCAAAATCTAACCAGGACTTTTTTGTGCTAAAGAAAAACAGTGTCCCTGCCGTTACCGTTGAGGTTGGGTTTATCTCGAATCCAGCCGAGGAGACCAAGCTACAGGATCCTGAACATCAAAACAAGCTGGCCGTAGCGATCTACCGGGGTATCAGCAAGTATTTTAACGAGCCATAGTTAATACGGCGCACACCGTCAGGCGACTGACACCCGTGCGCCGTATTTTAGTGCTTAAATTAAAATGGAATGTTTTAAAGCGTACATATCAACTGACAGCGAGGTGGAAAAATAACGGAAAAGGGAAAAGATAAAACAGGGGGACCGTAATGGGCGTTACTCTGGTTGCAGACGTTGGCAGTATAACTACTGTGGTCAACGCGTTTAATGGGCTTGACAGTGAAAACCCCGAGTTTATTGCGCAGGGGTTTGCGCCGACCTCGGTTGGTGCCGGCGATGTGTTGATTGGTTTAAACCGTGCGCTCAGGCAGTTAAAGGCTAATTTGGGACAGGAACTTAAGTACGACGAATTTTTCGCGACCAGTTCCGCAGCAGGCGGGCTAAAAATGACTGTCCATGGTTCCGGTAATGACCTGACAGATAAAGCAGCGCGGGAGGCCGCCTTTGGCGCTGGGGCGATTGTACGGTATACTACCACCGGAATTATTAGTGAAACCGATCTAAAACAAATTGCCGTAATCAATCCGGACATTATTTTGCTGAGCGGGGGAACAGCTGCCGATAAAGCAGTGGTCTTGGCTAACGCTAAAGCCCTTAGCGAGGCGCTATCCCGGACAAGGCTCAAGGCCTCGGTGATATTTGCCGGACATGTCGCCGCCGGCGACGAAGTCGAGCAGGTTTTTTCCCACGCGGGGATTACCCTCTACAGAGGGGAGAATGTCCCCCCGAGCCGTAACAGCCTTGGAGTAGAACCGATACGAAGGGTAATCCAAGCAGTATTTGAGCAACACCTTACCGAGACGTCTGGGATGAGGCGAATTAGGGAGGTCATTCAGGGCCGGATCATGCCCACATCAGGCGCGCTTCTGACGGCCGCAGAAAGGCTTTACGCGGAAATCGGCGATCTAATGATTGTCGATGTTGGCGGGTCGAAAACAGAGGTATATTCGGTCAGCGAGGGCAATGAAGCGATTAGCCGAATCTTGTTAAGTCCGGAACCTTTAGCCAAGCGGACAGTGGAAGAAGACCTTGGCGTTTATGTTAATACGTCGCGGCTCTGCGAATTAATCGGTAATGAAAGTTTACAGGCACGTTATGGGGTGGAGTATCAAAATTTAATCAGGCCCGTACCGTATCGCGCTTGGCCCCATATCGACCCCCCGGCGATCAGCACCAAGGTCAATTGGCACGCCAATTATCCGTACTTTTTTCTCAGCAGCTTTCATTAACGTTCACCCCGAAATGAAAATTTCCCATGCCCCTGCTCATCCTACCGTTCGATTCCCATGCTTTCACGCATCAAATAGGCGGCGCCAGTCGGATGTAACGCTGCTAACACGCCAAGTGCAGCAAATACATAATAGTTGTCCAATAATACCGCGGCGCCTTGACGCGGAATCAAGGCGTTTTTCTTCTCACCCGTGACCGATGCCATAATCTCCGTTCCCCCGGGCAAGCGTGTCAGGGCACCGCCTGTACCAATTACCCACTTCACCGCGGTCAGGTCTTTACCAACGGCATAAACCGCCTTACCGCCGTCACCGTTTACCAGTTTCCCGGCATGGCGTTTGACCGCTGTTTCCACCGCTTTGGCCGTAAGTTCACGGCTAAGGGTGAACTCAAGTACACTCTCCGGTACCGGCCTGATTA
>DATAMA010000096.1:0-4655 GCA_036260765.1 Desulfobacteria bacterium
ATTGACGGCAGACAACTGCACAGTTTGGGCGCGACCCTGTTGGATCTGCAGAATGTATTTCTAAAATACGGCGCAGAGACTGCGGTTAACCTGGACGGCGGTTCTTCAGCGACGATGTTTTATAACGGCCAGGTCATTAACAAACCGGCAGATATATTTGGTGAACGCTATGTGCCCACGGCGTTCATAGTGAAATAGGGTAGATGGGTAACGGAGGAGGACAGAAAGATGGCTAAAGCAAACATAATGCCCAGTGCTCAAGATAATAAACCGGTCAAAAAGAAATCGAAGTGGCGATGGTTGCGCACTGTCTCGATTTGGGCGTTAATTTCAATCGTGCTGCAAGTCGGGTTCTTATACTATCTGGAGAATCAGGTTACGGGCGCAAATGCAGCGATAACGCCGCCAAAACCGGTCGTAATTGACAAGTCTGTTAATCTGCCTGCCCAGACGGTGGAAAATTTACGGGCTTCTTCATCTAAAGATTATCTGGCTTATACAGATAGCCAGGGATTAAAAGTTTATAACGTCAAGGCCAATAAGATGGCTTTCCATGCGGACAAGCCTGCCGGCGGCGACGTCCTCTATTACCAGTGGCTGCCTGACAGGAACACCTTGTTATATGTAACCGCCAGGCCAAATCCGGCCTACGGCCGCAGGACGTCTCCGTCCCGGGGGTCAGGGAACTTTACGGTTTTTGCGCAAAGGAAATATGACGACCCAAGCAGAGGTTATTATACCTCCAAAAAGTACGGTTATTCCTCAAACTATTCATCCGGTTATTCCGGCTATAGTACCAGTGGCGCCCAAATCACCGAAATCTATGCGGTCGACCTTGGCGACCCGACAGACAATAGCGCGGTGCCGGACAGCCGGTTGGCCAGCAGAGTCAATATTCCGGCTGGTTCGACGATCCAGTCAATGCAGTTTTCCACCTACACTAACTTGATTTTTGCGTTGATCAATTCACCGGCAGGAATTCAAAAGATTTACGAAATTGACGTAATGAAGAATGTCCGTACGGTACAGCGCAGCGGGGAACAAATTAGCCGCATGGTTATTTCCGATAAAAACGGAACCCTGTATATCCAGTCAAACCTCTACGGTGTGGACCAGATCGTTGCAGTTAAACAATCAGGACGCCAACAGGCGTTGCATGGCAGCCAGTACGTTCTCCTTGGCGTCGCGGATGGCAAGGTCTATGTCGGTGAGGTCGAGAATGATTATCTGGTCAAGATTCTTACTATGAACGATACAGGGTTGCAGGAACAAGTTGACAGTCAGACTGCTCTGGTGTGGCAGGGAAGCTTGCCGTGGAAAAACGAGCATGTGGTTGTTGGCACCGGAAACTACATCGCTATTTATGACGACCAACATGCAAGCGTGTTGGAAAATTGGAAACTACACGAGTTTAAATTCAAGGATAATCAGTCCTATGTCACCCAGGATGGGCGTGATGTCATGGAAGTTACGCCGAATGACAAGGGTGGAGTTAAAGTAGTATTCAAACCGTTATAAATAAAACAGGTTTCCCCAAATGGGTTAGAAGAAAAGCCGCGGTTGTCCGCGGCTTTTTGCCTGCATTTAGGCTTTACTGGGTTTTCTGGTTCAGGTCATTATTTTGGGTTACATAACCGAGCCGGCTGTTCAACATATCGATGTGCCGTTGCATATCACCCGCTAATTCCTGGAACATTTGCTTTGCGGATTGATCCAACGTCGATGTAGCAAACATTTCATAAGTTCCTTGCGCTGATTTGGCACCGGCGACTGCCTTTTGCAGATCAGATTGTACAGTCAAAGAAAACACCCCTTTGCTTTTTTTGTGGCAATACCAGCACTAGTATTTGAATTTTTCAGGGTGTTTATTATTAGATTGAAGATTGGTTTAAATTCACAGTCTTAACGCTTTGCCCGGTATGAAAACTGCCTATGTTGGTTTCATTATTAAAAACCGAGGCGAAATGATAACTTCAGGGTTGCGCGCAGCATCTTGTTACTCGTCTTCAGACCGATAAGCGATAAGCTCGGGTCCTTGATTAAGGGGATACTGACGTTTGGTATGAGGGAGTTTGGGTTAAACACCAAGCGCAGCGGTTGATCGTGAATCTCCAGGTTCGGCGGTAAATAACTGCGTATATAAGCGAGCGCCAGGTGGGGCGGGATGGGGAGCAGGCCCAATTTAACGGCCTGTAGCTTGAGGGCCAGGCTGCCATTTTCCACTGCCGGCTGGGAAACAAGGTGCAGGCCAACGACCTGCCCACGCCAGCGGATCGCCGTATCTGTCACGATTGTGGTGCCCTGGATCTCGGTAAGCGAACCTTGCGGTTGGAAATCCGGGGCCTGCATTTGGCTTAAGGCGAGCAAGGTCAGGACATTGAGCTCTGATGCGGTAAGGTCAATTGAGCCGATACCGGTCCCGGACTGAAACATGCCCAAGATTGCCGCTTTACCTTTCACGGAGAGATTTTGCATTAAGGCATTATTCTGCTGCGGGTTGGCTTGCGGAATCGCCCGGGTTGGTTTAATTAGCAATGGCCAGCTAAAAACGAGGATTAGGGTGAATAATATAATTATCCCCAGAACCACGCTGATGATGGTAACGGCAGGTTTGTACCGGTTAAGTTTTTTAACAGAGGCCATGCCTAACACCTTCTGTCTGCAGAATTGCTTGTCCTTTTCATTAATATATCCACAAGGCCGTTAAGCTTAGAACAGATTTGTTGGAGGGATTCGTTTTGCCGGAAATTATTTTAAACCGCAAGCGTAAAAAGCGATTGGAACACGGTCATCCCTGGGTGTACAAGAGTGAAATCGCTGAGGTGAGGGGAGAACCGGACGCCGGGGCTGTGGTTGACGTATTGAACCACGGCGGGCATTTTCTGGCGCGTGGTTTTTATAATCCAAAGTCACAAATCGCCGTACGAGTACTAACTTATCAGCAGCAGGAGATTACCCCGGAATTCTTCCTTACCAGGGTCAGGCAAGCCTGGCAGTACCGCCAGCGGCTGCTGCCGGATTTAGGCGCCTGCCGGGCTGTTTACGGTGAGGCGGATCTCCTTCCCGGGGTGATTGTCGACAAATTTGGGGATGTACTCGTGTTGCAGATCCTGTCTTACGGCATGGAGCAGCGGAAGCAATGGCTGGTTGACGCCCTGCAGACAGTATTTCAGCCGCGGGGCATCTACGAGCGCAATGACGTGCCTGTGCGTGAGTTAGAGGGTTTGCCACAGCAGATTGGCTTCTTAACCGAGCCGTTTGATCCCTTGGTCGAGATCGAGGAAAATGGCCTAAAGCTAATTGTTGACATTGCCGGGGGACAGAAAACCGGTTATTTCTTTGACCAGCGTGAAAACAGGGCAGCAATCGCGCCGTTGATGACCGGGTGGGGAAAACAGCACGGGATTGAGCTAACACCGGTGAATAACAATGGGGAACCGATTGCAGCGGGGGAAGAGCCGGCCGTGGATGAGCAGGGCGAGCCGCTGACGTTGCCATGCGATAAGCGCGGTAAAGTGGTGAAAAATCCATTCTGGGATGGTGCGGAAGTGTTAGAGTGTTTTGCGCATACCGGAGCGTTTACCCTAAACGCCTGTAAATTTGGGGCGAAAAAGGTAACGTGTCTCGATATTTCGGAAACGGCAATCGAGGCAGCAAAACGAAATGTAACCATTAATCGTTTTTTGCATCGAGTGGAGTTCATCACCGCCAATGCCTTTGATTATTTGCGGGACAGTGTGCATGCCGGGCGCAGTTGGGATGTAGTGATTCTTGACCCACCCGCGTTCGCCAAATCACGCAGCGCGCTGCCCGGAGCCTTGCGGGGATATAAAGACATCAACTTGCAAGGAATTAAACTGGTCCGGGACGGGGGATTCCTGGTCACCGCCTCGTGTTCCTATCACTTGAGCAAGGAACAATTTTTGGAAGTAATCAGGGATGCCGCAGCCGATGCTAAAAAGATTTTGCGGCTTGTAGAATTCCGTTCCGCAGGGAAAGACCATCCGATGTTGCTCGCGGCGGAAGAAAGCAATTATCTAAAGTTCGCGATCTTTGAAGTCAGGAACAGGTAGAAAACTCGCTGTTTTTGCCATTGTTCTACTCCAGGATCGGTACATCCGGTTCCTCGTACCAAATTGCAATACAGGTTAAGTTACTGCTGCTTTGGGTCATGGTTTTCACTATGACCCATTTATTGTCCTCTAACCAGTTGTTGATTGCGGGTTCCAACTTTTCCGGTTTGTCCGCGGAAAAAATTTTTACTTTCATGTCTCAGTCTCCTTTTCCTTTTAGCAAAATGATAACGCTGCAGATTTTGTCTGACAAGACCAGGGCAAAACCGCAAAATAAAACTCGACGTGTCGAAACACGTCGAGTAAGGTTAACTATTCATCAGCGTAGACTGCGCCGCTACCGCTGTAATCCGGTGGATTAACCGTTCTCGGCCGGCCTTTTACCCGCCTGGAGGAAGTACCGTTTAGTGCGGCCGCTGCACCGGGACTAAGGGTAAGCGGGTTAAAGCTTCCGGTATGCACCATCGGCAGTCTTGCTTTGGCGAAACCTGTTGATTTGAGCATTTGGCAATTCTCCTTTCTGCAACTAACCAGATTAAATCACGGTATTATTATTGCAGGTGAATTGCCTTATTAATCCTG
>DATAMA010000101.1:0-4674 GCA_036260765.1 Desulfobacteria bacterium
GCCGGCAGCAAACACCCCCGTAATATTAGTAGCCATTTCCCGATTAACCACAATCGTGTTTTCTTTAGTTTCCACTCCCTCCAGCAACTTTTCCGCCGGCAACGTCGTCCGGAGGACAAAAACACCGTTCACTGTGAGCGTTTGATCTGGCAATTTTACGCCGGTAACAACTTCGTTACCGGTAATCGCCGTTGGCTTACCTTGGATCAGTTTTATGTTGGCATCGAGCGTACCAACATTGTGATACTGCGGCAGGAAGTAGACTGTATGGCAAATTCCCGCCAAATACCTAGCCTCTTCTTCCGCTTCCTGGTCATAGGCGATAACCGCGACGTCTTTATTTCGATACAGCGGGCCATCACAAGTCGCGCAATACCCTGCGCCTTTGCCAATAAATTCACTCTCGCCCGGAATTAAATCGTGTGGCGCTACGCCGGTACAGAGGATAACGCTTTTGGCCAGATAGATTTGTTCCTTGGTAACTAAGGCAAAATCCTTACTTCTGGCATAGACATTGGTTACCCTGCTGTTCTTAATTTGGATGCTCATCCGCGCCAGGTGGTCAAGGAAACGGCGCTGCAATTCCTCTCCTTTTATTTCCGGCAATCCCAGGTAATTGTCAACCTGTGGGGCTTTCGTCAAATTTTCGCTGCACTTTGGTCCCCCGACGATCACAAAGTTCTGATTGCGGATGCGGGCATTCACCGCCGCCGACATTCCGGCAGGCCCGCATCCGACAATTGCCAAATCATACGTTTCCTCTTGCATTTTCCGTCTGCCTCCTGGTTTAAGCTTTGGGGATAGTATTCCCGGTTTCGCCCCAGTTGAACGGCAGGATTTTGCAAAGCCCAATAATTAAGCCCACGGTTTATGCCGTGAGCTCTTTTAGTACGATCGGGTTTATCTTATTTTCAACCATTGTTTTCCGGGTACAACTCCCGATATTTCGCGTAGCTCCGTAGGACCTTTTTTACATATTCCCGGGTTTCAGGGATCGGTATCTGATCGGCATTACCTACCGGACTAATTTCATGGTGGTCAAGCCAGTCCTGGACCCGGCCTCTCCCACCGTTATAAGCTGCCAATACCAAGACAGTATTATTGCCAAATTGTTGGGACAGGCTGGACAGATACCAGGCGCCCAACTGAATATTCGTCTCCGGCTGGTATAACTGCTCTTGGCGAAAATCCACAATACCTGCCTTGCGGGCCGCCCAGGCAGCTGTGTCCGGCATTAACTGCATTAAGCCTTGCGCTCCGGCATTAGATCTGGATTTTGGCATGAAGCCGCTCTCCTCCCGCATCACTGCGGTAACCAGGATTGGGTCTACCCCGTATTGCCTGGAGCTCTTTTGGACGATCTCCCGATACGGCATTGGATAGCGTAGTTTTTGTACTGCGGGCAGTTGGTAAATCAACAGAGCAACAACAGCCCCGATCAGCAACAACGCCATGCTTTTTGCCAGTTTAGTCATTATTAGCCCTCCGGTGAGTCCTTTGAGCTATCTTATGCAGTAAGCCCTGCCATTCATGATAAACCCTTTGTCTCGTTTCCTCAATAGTTCCGCTGGAATCGATTACCCGGTCTGCATACCGCAGCTTGTCCGCAAGCGACATCTGAGAACGGATACGCGCAGCCGCCTGTTCAGCCGTCAAAGCGTCCCGGGCGATCAGGCGCTTTACCTGGGTCTCTTCCGGCACGCTGACTACCCAAACCTCATCCACAAGCCCGGTCATCTTCGCCTCAATCAGGAGAGGGGCGTCAATCACGGCTACCGTGCTTTGCCCTGGTAATTCTAATTTTACGATCCGTTCCTGGACACGATCAATTACCCGGGGATGGACAATGTTTTCCAGATCTGTCAAAGCATTTTTGTCTTTGAAGACGATCTCCGCCAGTTTTTTTCGATTCAGCGTATCATCATTTAACAGAACACCGCTCCCGAATCTGCGGACAATTTCGTCCCAGACCGGCGTGTGCGGTTGTTGCAGTTCCTTCGTTAACTTATCCGCATCGATAATTGCTGCGCCCTGTTCTTGGAGAATACGCGCCACCGTACTTTTCCCGCTGGCGATACCGCCAGTAAGTCCTACTACAAACATCAACTGCTCCCAAAGCTCTATTTAAAATATGTCCAAAGCCTAAAATTATTCTAAGCTGACAAGCGGAGTATTCCGATCAGCACGATAACAATGCCGGGCAGGAACATGAACCGTTTGGTTACGGTCTCCGGAATTACCCGCGCACTTAGGGTCCGTCCCAAGGAAACCATCGCAATTTGACATAAGGCAACACCGGGAATAATCAGGAGGGGAAATCCGGCGAGCGCTGCGCCAAAGCCGGCCCCGAAAGCGTCCAGATTCAGGGCTAACCCCAGCAGCAAGGCCTCGCGAAAGTTTAGCGTGCCGGAACCGTCCATATCAGCGACCGTAGGTGTGCGTAATACTTGAATTGCCAAGCCTACCGGCCGCAAATTAATGGAAAAAACCAAGTGCTCCGGGACCGCTGTTGCAGACGGGCCAAAGACCGGTATCGCTTCTTCCTCGACGTCAGTTTTATGTAGTACCGACATTATTCCCTGAACGATCTGCCATAAACCGATCGCTATTAAGATTATTGCCCCTAATGCCGCTGTCTTAAACCCGCCAGTAAATCTGACAATGCCATGACCGGCTAACATTGAGACAGTCATTGCCAGCATCGAGCACAAGGCAATCGTCATCAGCGGTCCAGCGGTAATCTTAATTTTACGCATGCCGTATGCTGCCCCCACCCCAAAACCATCCAGGCTGAGGGCAACCGCCAGGACCAGTGCGGACCAGAACATCACCAATCCTCCCTGCCACTATTAAGTTCGCCATGTCTAAACTACTATATTGGCAGCGCTAAAGGATGGTGCATGTTCGGTTTTTGGCAACTCTTACCCCGCACACTGGAGCAAGGTACTACTTTTCAATTGTCGGCTGGCAATTCGGGCAGTAGACACTTGTTCTGCCGCCGATCTTCATTTTCGCTAACGTTGTTCCACACTGATAACAGCTCTCACCACTGCGGCCGTAGACGTTCAGGCTAAATTGATTCGAACCCTGCCGCCCTTCACCGTCAACGTAATCACGAAAAGTAGTTCCTTTATTGTCTACTCCCTGTTGCAAGACCTCGCGGATAGCGGCATGCAGTCGCTTGATCTCCGGGCCTTCCAGGGTCGCAGCCGTTCTCTCCGGATTAATCCCTGCTTTAAACAAGGCTTCGTCCGCGTAAATGTTGCCAAGGCCGGCTATTTTTGCTTGATCGAGAATAAGGGACTTAACTTTGACCCTTTTTCCCTCAACCAGCTGTCGCAAAAGTTCCGGAGTGAATTCCGCGCTTAACGGCTCAACCCCTAATTTGGCCAACCCGGCGTGAACAGATAACGCCGTATCTGCGACGAGATCCATCCCGCCAAAGCGGCGTAAATCGGTAAAGCGCAGTTCATTGCCGTCACTGAGCGCAAAAATTATATGGGTATGTTTGGGTACCGGGGTTTGTGCTATCGCATACACCCAGCGTCCGGTCATGCGCAGATGAACAACCAGGCAAACTCCCCCGGTTAAAGAGGCGATCAGATACTTGCCCCGCCGCGCAAAGCTGACAAATTGCTTTCCTTCCAGTGTTTGGGCGAAATCACCAAACACCCCTGCTCTGGCGACTTTCGGTTGAAATACATGGGCCTTGACAATCTTCAATCCGGTAACCTTTGCTTCCAGCGAACGCTTGACTGTTTCCACTTCCGGCAATTCCGGCATGCTGCATGTGCTCCTTTAAGAAAATAGTGTTTAGTTTACGCTAACGGCGATAAGTTATACCAGTCCGGACCGGACTTCATGTCCACTTTCAAACGCACCGACAGAGGAAGGGCTGTTTCCATTGTCGTCCGGACCAATTCCTTAATTTGCGGCAGCTCGTCCTGCGGCACCTCAAAAATCAGTTCATCGTGTACCTGCAGGAGCATCCGGGTGCGATAACCCCGTAATGCTTCGTCAATTTTGACCATCGCCAGTTTGATAATATCGGCGGCGCTCCCTTGAATCGGCGTATTCATTGCCGTCCTCTCGCCAAAGGCCTGCTTCATGCGGTTCGAACTAAACAGATCAGGCAGATTACGCCGTCTTTTATACACTGTCGTCACATATCCGTTCGTACGGGCTTCGGCGATGACGTTGTCGATATACTTTCGTACGCCTGGGTAGCGGGCAAAGTAATTATCGATGTACTCTTTCGCCTCTCGCTTGCTGACGCCGACATCACGGGAAAGCCCGAAATCACTGATGCCGTAGACAATGCCAAAGTTGACTGCCTTGGCCCGGCGTCGCATCTCTGAAGTAACCTCGTCCAAGGGAATCCCGAAAATTTCCGACGCCGTGCGGGTATGAATATCTTCCTCCTTGCGGAACGACTCAAGTAAACTCTCATCCCCGGAGATATGCGCCAAAATTCGCAACTCAATCTGGGAGTAATCGGCGGACAAGATCACCATATCCGGCTCAGCCGGCACAAATGCCTTCCGCACCCGACGGCCCAATTCCAGGCGGATCGGGATATTCTGCAGGTTTGGTTCCGTACTGGACAGCCTGCCGGTTGCCGTGATCGTTTGATTAAAACTTGTGTGCACCTTCCCGGTCACCCGGTCCTGGATC
>DATAMA010000108.1:0-4176 GCA_036260765.1 Desulfobacteria bacterium
CCTAAAGCTCAGAGCGGGCTATGATTCCAAAGAACATAACTATGCTGTAGCTGTGCCGATCTACCAAACGGCATCCTATGATCTTGGCAGCACTGAAAGAGCAGAAAAACTATTCTCTTTTGAGGAACTTGGCTATATCTACACCAGAGTAGGTAACCCAACTTTGAACGTCTTGGAACAGAGGGTTGCAGCCCTGGATAAGGGTACAGGCGCAATAGCGCTCGCTTCGGGTATGGCCGCAATATCTTATACTTTATTAAATCTGGCGGAAGGCGGAGGAAGAATTCTGACCACGCCCAGGCTTTACGGCGGTACCTTTGACGGCTTAAGCCGATTATTTCCGAAGTTTGGAGTGCGGATTGACTTTGTCAAAGATGCCGATGACCCGGGATCATTTCAGCGAGGGATCAAACCAGACACCAAAGGGATTTTGATTGAGTCGATCAGCAACCCCAACGCGACCATCCCAGATATCGAAGCTATTGCCAGGATTGCGCATGAAAACGGGATTCCCCTGATTGTCGACAATACCTTTGCCACACCGTATTTGCTCAACCCGTTTGAGTTCGGGGCGGACATCGTTGTCTATTCAGCAACCAAGTCAATAGGCGGGCATGGAACCACGATCGGCGGCCTGGTTGTCGAAAACGGGAAATTCAATTGGGCTAACGGAAAGTTTCCTCAGTTTGAAGAGCCGGTTTATACGCTGCGCGATAAGACTGGAAGGGAAAGAAGCTTTCTGGAAACAGCGCCGGAATTTCCGTTTACCTTGCGAATTCGCCTGACTTATTTAGCGTATCTAGGAGCAGCACTAAGTCCATTTGATGGATTTCTGATCTTACAGGGGCTGGAAACACTGTCGGAAAGGGTTCAAAAACAGATTGCCAGTACGGAGAAAATTGTGCAATACCTGGAAAAACACGAGAAAGTTAGTTGGGTAAGTCATCCGTCGGCCCAAGGCAGCAGCTACAGAGCTCTGGCGGCAAAGTATTTACCCAAAGGCCCCGGCTCGGTCTTCACATTTGGATTTAAGGGAAGCGAACAGGAACTTAATAAGTTTCTTAACTCCATTAAATTGTTTAGTTATCATGCGAATGTCGGTGATGCCAGATCATTGATCATTAACTCTCCGAAGACGACGCATGGCGAGTTAAGGCCGGAAGAACAAGCGTTAGCAGGGATTCCGCCGGAAACAATCCGGCTATCCATTGGTCTGGAAGATGTTAATGATTTAATTGCTGACCTTGATCAAGCGTTTAGCCGGGCTTTTGAGAAAGAGGTGCACTAAGATGAAACAATTAAAAATGGCAATTGCGGCAGTATTGGCGGTGTCCTTGACGCTATCGCTGACCGGTTGCGGCAAAACTGCGGCAAGCAGTGCGGATGCATCATCCAGCGCTTACAAGTATGGCAAACTGGACATCCAGGCGTTAGGCGGAGGCGTGTGCGGTGCCCCGGCCTACATTGCCAAAGAAAAGGGCTTTTTTGCCAAGGAGGGCCTCGACGTAACCTTGGTCAGCGGTACGTTTGAAACCCAGAAAGACGGTCTGGCCAGTGGAAGGTACACGGTTGCCAACGGTGACTTTCAATTTTTCCCTGCTGTTCAACAAGGGCTTGATCTAAAAGTGATCGGCGGCCTGCACAAGGGCTGCATTAAGTTGGTAGTTCCCCCTAATTCCCCGATCAAAACGGCAAAGGATCTCAAGGGTAAAAAAATTGGTGTAGATGAAATCGGCGGTACACCAATGGCAATTACCAGTGTGGTGCTGGCAAATGCCGGAATCGACCCGCAAACCGGTGTTCAGTGGAAACCGTTCCCACTGGACCAACTTACCCAAGCGGTTGCGAAAGGCGAGGTTGATGCATTTGCGGCCTGGGATCCATTTGGCACATTGGCTGTACAGAACAACGGCTACAAGGTGTTGACCGATATTGCCACAGACCCCCTGTTTGCTGGAAGGACCTGCTGCTTCCTCTATGCGTCAACAAAACAAGTACAAAAAAATCCTCAAAAAATAGCCGCTATTGCCCGGGCTTATCAAGAAGCCGATAATTGGCTGGCGCAAAATCCTGAAGAAGCAGCAAAGATATTAATCGATAAAAAATATGTCGCGACCACCGATTTAAAACTGGTGACGAGCCAATTAAAAACCTACGACTTTAACTTCACCACTAATGGAGCAAAAGACGATGTAAATTATTTTGTCAAACAGTTAAATAAAACCGGCTTTTTAAAAGGCGGAACAGCGCCTGATCGGTTTACCCAAGGTGTTTATTACGATGTATTTAACGGAACCAAATAGCGAAGAAGCCAATTATAAATGTCCGCATGCCGGATCCCAGTAAATCTCTATCAATAAAAGAGGTGCTATTTCACTATCCAGGAGTGTGAATACCATGAGTAGTTTAAGTCAGACCAACATCAGAGTTAGGTCTCAGGAGGTAGATCTTGGCAAGCAAAATGGTGCGGGTAACGCTTCGGCTGGTGCAATCAAAGCGCCGGATGAAACTTACTGGAAACCGAAGTCACGAATTTGGCCAATTCTACAGATAGTTTCCTTTCTTGCTGCCCTGATCGTTAACGTTGCCCTTCCGACCGTGCAAACGGTGGAAGTAGGTCCCTACAGAATCATATTGGCGCTGTTTATTGTGTTATTAGGCTTACAGTATTTGCTTGCTTTTTTCAATGAAAAGTTCCAGGCCAGAGTAAATCATAAGGCCCAGTTCTATTTTGCCTTGGGAATTGTCCTTTTGGTATGGGATGTTTTATCAACAAAAACAGATCTCTTACCGCTGCCGTTTTTCCCGGGACCGGATCAGATCATCCAAGTGGGGTTTGAAGACTGGCAGACTCTCTTGATTAGTACCGGTTATTCACTGCGCCTGTTGATTATCGGATTCTTAATCGGCACAGCGCTGGGGCTTGTTTCCGGCGTTCTGATCGGCTGGTATAAGCAGTGGGATTACTGGTTTTTCCCGGTACTCAAGGTTATCGGTGTTGTTCCGGCGGTAGCGTGGATCCCACTTGCCGTGATGATCTTCCCGTCAAGTTTGGCATCCGAGGTTTTTCTGATTGTGCTTTGTGTGTGGTTCCCAGTGGCTTTTATGGCGAGCGGAGGTATTCAAAACATCCAAAAATCTTATTTCGAAGCGGCCAGAACCTTAGGGGCCGATGAAAGGTTCCTGGTCTTTAAAGTAGCGATACCTGGAGCAATGCCCTCAATATTTACCGGGATTTATACGGCAACAGGATTGTCATTTACAACCCTGGTAGTTTCGGAAATGTTAGGGGCCAAAGCCGGACTTGGCTGGTATATTAACTGGGCGAAAGGCTGGTCGAATTATGCCAAAGTCTATGCGGCGATCATCATTATGGCTGTTGTCTTTTCGGTTGTGCTGGCGCTCCTCTTTAAGATCCGGGACAGGGTATTAATCTGGCAGAAGGGGTTGTTGAAATGACAGAGCACAACGTAAAGAGTAACGCGGCAATTCATATTCGAGAAGTAAACAGGACGTACCTCGATGCCTCGGGAATAGCGGTAAATGCCTTACAAAACGTGAGCCTTGACATAAACGCCGGAGAATTTATCTCATTCATCGGCCCCTCCGGATGCGGAAAAACAACCTTGATGCGCCTGATTGCCGGTCTTGATCGGCCGCAAGCGGGTGAAGTTTACATCGACGATGAAAGGATTGAAACCACCGATTATAAACGGGGGTATGTCTTCCAACAAGCTAATCTCTTTCCGTGGGAGACGATTGAAAACAATATTGCCTCGGGGCTTAAAGCGAGGAAAGTCTATAAAAAGCGTAAACACGAAGTAAAAGAATACCTCAAACTGACCGGACTCGAAGGCTTTGAACGCTCGTATCCGCACCAAATCTCCGGCGGCATGGCCCAACGTGCTTCTCTGGCCAGAGCGCTGATCAATGACCCGGAAGTTCTGCTGCTTGACGAGCCATTGGGCGCCCTTGATGCGTTCACCCGCATGGACCTGCAGGGCAAACTGCTGGAGCTTTGGAAGCAAAAGGGAACGACGATGATCCTGGTCACACATGATGTCGATGAAGCCGTTTTTTTGAGTGACCGGATTGTGATTATGACACCGCGTCCCGGTAAGATCGAAGAGGTAGTGAATGTCGATCTCCCTCGGCCAAGGGCGCGTAATCATCCTG
>DATAMA010000112.1:0-15920 GCA_036260765.1 Desulfobacteria bacterium
TGTTGAAAAAGCTAACTAAGCGCAGTGCCCTGGAGTACTTGAAAAAACGTGTCGATAGCAAGGTGGCGGCACAGGTACGGGAAATGAGCCTGCCGGGGGTTTGGACAACTGAGGAAAGTCAGCGGTATTATCCGCAAGGAGTGCTAGCGGCCCATATCATCGGTTTCGCAGGCATTGACAATCAAGGCTTAGAAGGGCTTGAATTGACCAGGGACAAAAATCTCAAGGGTACGCCGGGCAGTATCCTTACAGAATACACAGCCGGCGGAATCCGGATCCCGGGTGGCAATCACAGCTATATTCCTCCGAAACAAGGGGATACTGTCCGGTTGACAATTGACGCTAATATCCAGGCCTTTGCGGAACGCGAACTTGATAAGGTCATGAGCGGCCAGGGTGAAAATTTTAACGGCCAAATCCCGAAAAGCGCTTCCGTGCTGGCGATGAATCCGAAGACGGGCGAGATGTTGGCTTTGGCGAGCAGACCGGTGTTTGACCCGAACAACTATAAGGCTTATGATATGTCCACCCGTCGGAACATTGCGGTGCAAAACGGTTATGAGCCTGGTTCTACCTTTAAAATTATTACTTTGTCGGCCGCCCTGGCAGAACACAAAATCAAACCCACGGAAACCTATACCGACCCAGGCGCCTATTCCGTGCTGGGAAAACGGGTGCGCTGCTGGAAAGCGGGCGGACATGGTACGCAAACCTTTGTCCAGGTGGCAGAAAACTCATGCAACCCGGGCTTTGTGGAAATGGGGCAGCGCTTGGGAATTGATAAATTCTATCAATATCTTAAGGCTTACGGGTTTGGCCAAAAAACCGGAATTGAAATGTCCGGTGAGGCGAAAGGAATTCTTGCCAATAAAAAGCGTGCTACTGCGCTGGACCTGGCAACGATGTCCATTGGCCAAACCAATAATGTGACGCCTATTCAATTAATTACCGCGGTATCTGCCGTAGCCAATGGCGGGACTTTGGTCGAACCGCAGTTGGTAAAGGAAATCGACAGTCAGAGCGGCAAGGTAATTGAACCTTATCAGATAAAGCAGGTACGGCGGGTTATCGGTGAGGATGTTGCCAAACAGGCCAGGGAGATCCTCGAGTCGGTTGTGACGAATGGGACTGGCCGTAGGGCATTTTTACCTGGGTACCGCGTCGCGGGAAAAACGGGTACGGCCCAGAAAGTAGTTAACGGGCGTTACGCCCAAGGAGACTACGTCGCGTCATTTATTGGCTTTGCCCCGGCAAACGACCCACAACTAGTCGTTTTAACGGTAATCGACGGGGTGAGAGATTATGGGGGTATGTTGGCTTCGCCGGTAACCAGAAATGTCCTGCGGGACAGCTTAAAGTATCTGGGCGTAAAACAACAGGCCGGCGCTCCACTACAGCCAAAACCGCTTTACGGCCTGGAAGTGCCGCCGGTAAAAAATGCGACGACCGTACCTTTGGTTCTGGGAATGTCTGCGGCAGATGCGCAAAAGGTACTTAAAGACGCCAAATTGAATGTCGAATTTGAAGGGCAAGGCAGCGTAGTTATTAATACCATCCCGCAAGGTCAAAGCCAGGTAGAAGAAGGCACCAGCGTTCTGGTGACCCTGGGCAATGAAGGCGACAAACCGGCTATTAGTATTATGGAGGATGCTGATCCGGACATTTCCGTCATTGAACAGCTGGACAGAAGTAAACCGGAAGTCTTGGGACGCCTAAAACCCTAAAGGCTTAATGCGGGTAATAAAGTCAATAATACAAGTGCCAGGAAAATATAGGCGCTTGAGCAGGAGGTTGGAATAGTGGTAAGTTTATTACAGATTGTGTCGGGTCTTCTCAGCACTAGCGGGGAACGAGCCTTATTTAAGGAAGCAGCTTCCAATATGACTAAACTGCAAACAGTTCTGGCCAGCCTGCTACCGGAACAACACCTTGAATTTAAGGGAAATACCGATATTGAGGTTGCCGCGATCGCTTATGATTCGCGTAAGGTCAGCAAGGACAGCTTGTTTGTCTGTATCCCTGGCCTTAAGTCCGATGGCCACGATTTTGCGGAGCAAGCCGTCAAACAAGGGGCGGTTGCCCTGGTTGTCGAGCGTTTTTTGGCACTGCCGGTGACCCAGATTAAGGTTGCCGACAGCCGTCAGGCCTTAGGTTTAATGGCTGCGGCCTTTTACGGCTGGCCGACACAAAAGCTAAGGATGTGCGGCGTAACCGGAACAAATGGTAAAACCACGGTTACTCACCTGATTGAGCAGATTTTCGCTAAATCAGGCCAGGGAGTAGGGTTGATCGGGACCCTGGGGGCGAGGATCGGTGAAAAGAAGTTTCCAGGGAGTCGGACGACCCCTGAAGCTTCCGATGTGCAGGAACTTTTGGGCACAATGGTTGACAATGGCGCCAAATATGCGGTAATGGAAGTATCTTCCCATGCCTTGGACTTGCATCGAGTTAATGGATGTGAATATGATATTGCCGTGTTTACTAACCTCACGCAGGACCATCTTGATTACCACAAAACCATGGAGGAATACCTGGCGGCCAAAAGCAAGCTCTTTAGCGGCCTGGGTTCTGGCAGTAAGTCGAATAAGTTAGCAGTGATTAATGCGGATGATTCGGCTGCCGCCAAATTGCTGGCGAAAACTCCGGTGAGAGCGGTAACTTACAGCATTAAGGAGACGGCCGATTATCAGGCTATAAATATTGTTAATCGTCTCAATGGGGTGGAATTTGAGGTAACTTATCCCACTGGGCGGCTGATGCTGCGGCTGAAGACCCCGGGGATGTTTTCGGTGTATAATGCGCTGGCTGCTTTTGCCGTGGGGATTGAAGAGGGCATACCGGCTCAGCTGGTCGCGGAAGCGCTTGAAGAAGTAAAGGGCGTGCCGGGACGGTTTGAACTGGTTGACGATGGTCAACCGTTTGCCGTTATTGTTGATTATGCGCATACACCGGATGGTTTGGAAAACGTGCTCAACACGGCACGGGAATTCGTGAGCGGAAAAATAATTTGTGTATTTGGCTGTGGCGGTGACCGGGACCGGACAAAACGCCCACTGATGGGCGAGATTGCCGCCCGGCTTGCTGATGTGGTAATTATCACTTCGGATAACCCCCGGAGTGAAGAGCCGGAGGCGATCATTGAGGATATCAAACCCGGTGTCGAGCAGCATATGAAAGACTATGTGGCCGTCCCCGACCGTAAGGCTGCGATTATGCTGGCCTGCAGCAAAGCAAGGCCAGGGGACATTATCTTAATTGCCGGTAAAGGCCATGAAGATTATCAATTGATAAAAGGCGAGGTATTGTCGTTTGACGACCGGTTGGTTGCCAAACAGTGCCTCGGGAGGTTAGGACCGTGGAAACGCTAGGTGTCGCAGAAGTTGCCAAATACGTTGGCGGCAAGGTATATGGTGATCCGACCGTAACTGTGGGCGGATTACAAATTGATTCCCGCAAACTCGTAAAAGGGGACCTGTTCATCGCGCTTAAAGGCGAAAAGACGGACGGGCATCGTTATGTTTTAGCGGCTTTGGCCACTGCCCAGGCGGCCTTGGTAGAGACCGGGTGGGCGGAGAATAATCGCCAGGCGGTGCCCGTCGGGCGGGCGTTAATTGCTGTAGCAGATCCGCTGGCCGGGTTGCAGCGGCTTGCTGCTGCCTATCGGGGTAGGTTTGACTTGACTGTAGTCGGAGTAACCGGCAGCACTGGCAAGACCACGACTAAAGATATGATCGCTGCTGTATTAGGTGAGCGAATGCCCGTACATAAGACCCAGGCCAATTTTAATAATGAACTGGGACTGCCCCTTACGTTACTGGGGCTTAACGTCTCACACCAGGCGGCGGTAGTGGAAATGGGCATGCGGGGAAGGGGAGAAATCCAGTTCCTCTGTTCGTTGGCTAACCCGACAATCGGGGTGATTACGAATATCGGAACAACGCACCTGGAGCTCTTGGGAAGTCAAGAGAATATTGCCTCTGCCAAGGGCGAATTGCTTCAGGCGTTGCCCGAAGACGGTACGGCGATACTTAACAGTGGGGACCCTTGGTGCCGCAAGTTGGGTCAAAAGTTGACCTGTAAAGTGCTATATTACGGAATAGATGACCCTGAAGCAGATGTCACAGCCTCAGGGATAGAAGCATGGGGCGAATTGGGTACTCGGTTTTTGGTGAGGTTTCAGGGCCGGCAGATCCCGGTAAGTCTGGCTTTGCCAGGACGGCATAACGTGACTAATGCGTTGGCAGCAATTGCCGTTGGTTTGGCCTGTGGCCTTGATTTGGCTGCCTGTGCCCGCGGACTCGAGAAGCTGCAAATGACCGCGATGCGCCTGCAACTGCTGCAGGGACCACGCCAGACCAGAATTATTAATGACGCCTATAACGCCAATCCGGCTTCTACACGTGCGGGACTGAGTGTATTGGCGGAGCGGGCCGGCAACGCCCCAAAAGTTGCTGTGCTGGGCAGTATGTTTGAACTAGGCCAAGCTGAGGTTGAAGAACATCAAAAAGTTGGCGAATACGCAGCTAACCTCGGCGATTTGGCCTACTTAGTGACAGTTGGCGATTTGGGCAGGCAGATTGCCGGCGGTGCTGCCGGAGCCGGCATGGATCCCGGCAGAATTGCCTCTTTTGCTACAACCGACGAAGCTATCGTGTTTCTGACGGATCACTTGCCGCTGGGGGCATGGGTACTTGTAAAAGGTTCACGGGGAATGAAGATGGAACAAATAGTAGAAGCATTGCTTAAGTTTTAGTTGTCAGCATCGGTGGTTATTAAACACTGCGCATTTCAAACTGACGAAAGAATAACTAATTTGTACCACTAGTTTGCTGGAGGAAAGAATGGAAAGACTACTGACTACCTTCGGTTTGGCCTTTATAATTTGTCTTATGATCGGACCGGTTATCATTCCTCTGTTGAAGGTCTTGAAATTTGGACAGAATGTTAGGGATGACGGTCCTAAACAGCACTTAAAAAAAGCCGGAACCCCCACGATGGGAGGAATTATTTTCCTGGCAGCGATCGTTGTGGCAACCTTGCTCATGGCCGAGCGGCCTTTGTCCCTGGAAGTAGGAGCGGTTCTAGTTTTTTTTGTGGGCTGTGCCCTGGTCGGATTTCTCGACGATTATATTAAGATTGTGAAGAAACGCTCATTAGGGCTTAGGGCTTATCAAAAACTGCTTGGGCAGGTGTTGATGGCCGTATTTTTGGCCTGGGTTGCCGTGCACTATTTAGGACGCGGGACTGCGGTTAATTTCCCGTTTATTAATAAGAGTTTTACTTTAGGACTGTGGTATTATCCATTTGCCGTTGTTGTGGTCCTGGCCGCAACTAACGCGGTAAACCTGACGGATGGTTTGGACGGGCTTGCTTCCGGCAGTGTCTTCTTTTCCAGTATCGCTTATGCGGTTATTGCCAAGCTGGCCGTAACCCAAAATGCGGTAGGAATTTGGGCACATGACAACGACCTGCTGATTTTCGCGCTGGCCGTAGCGGGTGGATGCCTCGGTTTCCTCTGGTTTAATCGCCACCCGGCAAAGGTATTTATGGGGGATTCCGGTTCCTTGGCTTTGGGCAGCGCCCTTGCCGCTCTGGCAATCCTCACCCGGACGGAGCTATTATTAATTTTGATCGGCGGCCTTTATGTGGTAGAGGCCCTTTCGGTGATAATTCAGGTTATTTCGTTTCAGACCACAGGAAAACGGGTGTTCAAAATGAGCCCGCTGCATCACCATTTTGAATTGAGCGGGTGGCGTGAACAAAAGGTGGTCGTTGTTTTTTGGCTCATCAGCCTGGCACTGGGAGCACTCGGTGTCCTGGGCTATGTAACTACCCTGAGTTGATTTAACGGCAAGCTAAGGAGTTGAAACTGGCTGACATGGTCTTTCATAATAAGAAGGTTTTAGTGATTGGGTTAGGACGCAGCGGCATCGCCGCGGCGAAAGTACTCGCTGAACAAGGTGCTGTAGTCTGGGCAACAGACGGTAAGCCAAAAGAAAAGTTGGATTTATCGCAATTATCCGGGGCAAATGTTACGGTAATAGCCGGAAAGTACCCTAATGTAGCCGAGCTTCAACCGGACATGCTGGTCTTAAGCCCTGGGGTACCGCATACCGTTTCGCCAATTCAGCAGGCAAAAGCACTGGGTATTCCGCTTTGGAGCGAGATTGAACTGGCTTACCGGCTGACGGAAGCGCCGATCGTGGCGATTACGGGTACTAACGGTAAAACGACTACGACTGCTTTAACTGGGCAATTGTTAAGTGATGCCGGGATTCCCGGTATCGTCGCCGGTAATATTGGTAAAGCGCTGACTCAGGAAGTAATTGGCCTTTCCGGTTCCGAAACCATTATTGCTGAGGTGTCGAGCTTTCAGCTGGAGTGTATTCACCGCTTTCGGGCTAAGGTGGCCGTGGTGACAAATCTTACCCCGGACCATCTCGACAGGCACGGTACGTTTGAAGGCTATATCGCGGCAAAGGCCCGGGTCTTGGAGAATCAACAGCCGGGAGACTGGGCGATTCTAAACTATGATGACCCCAGGGTCAGAGAGCTGGGCGCGACTGCTAAAGGGAAAGTGCTCTTCTTCAGTCGCAAGGAAGCGTTGCAGGAAGGAATTTGTTTAAATGACGGGAAGTTGGTCATCAGGGATTCTGGCGGTAACGAGACGCCGGTTCTTCCTGTCAGCGAAATCCTGATCCGGGGACCGCACAACCTGGAAAATGCGATGGCAGCAACAGGGGTGGCTTGGGCCCTTGGTCTTGCTCCGGTACAAATTGCCGGTACATTACGCAGCTTCGCCGGTGTTGCTCACCGCCAGGAATTTGTGGCGGAGATCAATGGCGTACGCTATATAAATGACTCGAAAGGGACGAATCCAGACGCCGCGATCAAAGCTCTTGAAGCCTTCGGGGAACCGATTGTGCTGATCGCCGGCGGTAAAAATAAAGGTTGCGACTTTAATGAATTTATGACTGTGGTCAAGCGTAAAGTAAAAGAACTGGTGTTGCTGGGAATGGCCGCTGATGAGTTAGCCCAGGCGGCAACTGCTCAGGGAGTGGCCAAGATTCACCGGGCCGATGCGTTTGAACAGGCTGTGCAAATAGCGGCAGACTTGGCCAAACCCGGCGATGTGGTGTTGCTGTCTCCCGCCTGTACCAGTTGGGATATGTTTAACAGCTTTGAGGAGCGGGGCGATTTGTTTAAGAATTTGGTCCGGGAAAGACTGAACAAAAAGGCATAATTGTACATCGGGCCAGCCACAGGGGGTTTGGAAAGAGATGGACAGCAATAACAGGCACAAACCAGATTATCTGCTGTTAGGTACAATCCTTGCTCTATTGGCCATCGGCGTGGTGATGGTGTACAGTTCCAGCGCGGTTAAGGCGCACTTGGAATTTGATGATCCGTATCATTTTTTGAAGCTGCAGGCTATTTGGTCGCTGCTAGGCGTTGGCACATTGCTGATTGCGATGAACTTTGACTATATGCGCCTGTATGCTTGGGCCAAGCCGTTACTGTATATCGCAATCGTCTTGTTAATTTTAGTAAAAGTACCGGGAGTGGGCCGGGAAGTGAATGGTGCAGTCCGGTGGATTGGACTTGGCCCGTTATCTTTGCAGCCTTCGGAGATTATTAAACTGGCAATGATCATCTTTCTCGCTAGGCTTTTGGCTGTAAACCCGGATAACACCAAAAAGTTTGTCAAAGGTCTTTTACCACCGCTTGGATTACTGGGCTTGGTGGCCGTGTTAATTATGCTGCAGCCTGATTTGGGTACAACCTTGGCGATTGCCGGCGTAACTTTTCTGATGTTAATTGCCGCCGGGGCCCGGTGGAGTCACATTGCTTCACTCGCCACGGCGGGGATAGGTTTGGTAGTGGTGGCAATTGCTGCCGCTCCATACCGGATCAAACGAATCCTGGCGTTTCTCGACCCTTGGGCTGACCCCAGCGGTAAAGGATATCAGACGATTCACGCTTTGCTTGCGCTGGGCTCGGGAGGGTTATTCGGGGTCGGTTTTGGCCAAAGCCGGCAAAAATTTCTTTACCTGCCGGAAAGCCATACCGATTTTATCTATGCGATCATCGGTGAGGAACTAGGTATCCTCGGCGGTGCCCTAATCGTCGTCTTGTTCTTTCTTCTCGCTTGGCGGGGATATAAAACGGCTCTCAGCGCACCTAATCCATATGCCTGCCTGTTAGCAGTCGGGATTACCTCAATGATCGCCATTCAGGCGGGCCTCAACATCGGCGTCGTCAGCGGCCTCTTGCCGGTAACCGGCATCACCTTGCCATTTCTGAGCTACGGCGGCTCCTCGCTGCTGTTCACCATGGCCGGCGCCGGAATTCTCCTGAATATCTCCCGCTATTCCCGCAGCGATTAACAGAGGGGCGGAAATACAAGTGACTCAGACTAATCTAACCGTAACTAATAAAAGACAACTGTAACTCAAGTAAGTTAACTGTTACAGAAGGTAATTGATATTTCTGGAGGAAGCGAAGTCCCAATTCCGGCGTTTCTTCCTTGCGCGAAGCGCCTGCAACGAAGAAACGCCGGGATTTTCTGAGCGCCGGAAGAAATATCAATTACCCGGCTTGGAGCAAATAAGGAGTAAGTTCAATGCGCGTAGTACTAACCGGCGGTGGCACAGGCGGCCACGTCTATCCGGCAATTGCTATCGCCCGTGACCTGCAACAAAAGGTCTCAGACGTAGAAATAATGTATATTGGCACGAATAAAGGCCTTGAATCCGATATCGTGCCAAAAGAAGGACTTCGGTTCGCTACAGTTGAAGTAGAAAGCTTACCGCGAAAATTAAGTCTCAAGACCCTGCATACTGCGTTTAAGCTAATGCAGGGGTTGTGGGGGGCGCGTAAATTAATTGCCGCCTTCAAACCGGATGTCGTCGTGGGGACCGGCGGGTATGTATGCGGACCGGTAGTCTTTATTGCCGCAATGATGGGAATTCCGGCGGTAATTCATGAGCAAAATGCCCTGCCCGGAATCACTAATAAATTATTGTCAAGATACGCTAAAGTAGTTTTAATGACATTTCCGGAAAGTAAGAAATATTTCCCGGCAAGCGCAAAGACCGTGCTCACCGGACTCCCAATCCGACCGGGAATTCTAACGGTCAATCGGGAACAAGGCAGCCGGGCTTTTGGACTTGATCCGCATAAGTTTACAGTGCTAGTGACTGGTGGCAGCCGGGGAGCGCGCAGCTTGAACTTAGCGATGGTTGAGACGCTTGCCGCTGTTAGCAAGCGAGACGATCTGCAGATTATTATGGCAACAGGAACGGCAACGCACCAAGAATTTATGACCAAGGTCAAAGAAGCGGGAATTGACCTTGCGGCGGCCAAACATTTTGTAGTTAAGCCTTATATTTATAAAATGGAAGAAGCGTTGGCAGCGGCAGACTTATGCGTGTGTCGTGCGGGCGCGGCTTTTTTGTCAGAGCTTTTGGCAAAAGGAAAGCCGTCCATTTTGATTCCGTACCCTTATGCGGCGGAAAACCATCAAGAATATAATGCCCGGTCAGTTGTTAACCAAGGCGGGGCAATTTTGATTTTGGATAAGGATCTGGATGGCAAGCGGCTGCTCGCCGAGATTGAGAAATTAGCTGCGAAACCGGAGATTATGCGGCAGATGGCGGAAAAAGCACAGGCGATGGGGAAGCCGGAAGCCCTGGAGCAAATCACCGCAGCAATCTTGACTTTGGTCAATAAAACCGCAAGATAACCCGAATTCACACCTGTCGTATCGATGGCATACAATAAGGCGAACCTGAGGTTAACGACGGGAAGGAGGGTATTCAGATAAGATTGCGGTTAGTACATAGGTTTTGGGGCTTCAGTTAAATTTATTACCAAATAATAAACTAGAAAAAACAGGTTAAGGCACGGAGGGTGCATGTCTCAATTTGTTCAAGACTTGGAAAAAAAACTTAAAGGCTCAGTGTTGGCGGAAGAACCGCTCCGTAAACACACTACCATTCGTATTGGCGGACCGGCAGAGGTCCTGATCATACCGGCAGATCAGCAGGATGTTGTTGATGCTGTCAGGATTGCAGCCGAATATGGCAAACAGGTGACGATCATTGGCAATGGCTCTAACCTTCTGGTGTCGGACAATGGGATTCCGGGTCTGGTCGTAAAGTTAGTTGGCGGTATGACCACGTGGAAATTACAAGGCAACAGTTTAGTGGCAGAAAGCGGCTGCCTTCTGCCGGCCTTGATCTTCCATACGATAGACGCCGGTTTTTCCGGTTTGGAATTTGCGGCGGGAATACCCGCTTCGCTTGGCGGTGCTTTGGTAATGAATGCTGGAGCAAACGGCGGTGAGATAGGGTCTTTGGTCGAGGAGGTGCAAGCCTGTAATGCCGCCGGTGAAGTGGTCCACTTTTCTCAGGGTGCGTGCCGCTTTGGCTATCGACAAAGCGTATTTCAGTCTGAACAATGGATTATTCTCGCGGCTAGAATTAATCTGCAAGCCGGCGATAAGGCGGCTAGTCTTGCCCGGGTAAAGCAGCTTTTAGGCAAGCGCAAGCAGATTCAGCCACTTGATCTCCCTAATGCCGGCAGTATTTTCCGCAATCCTATTGGGGGCGTAGCCGGGAAATTAATTGATGAGGCCGGCTGCAAAGGTTTAAAAGCAGGCGGGGCAATGATTTCCAACAAACACGCCAATTTCATTGTTAATGTGGAAAACGCCACGGCTGCCGACGTGTTGGAATTGATTGAACGTGTTAAAACCATGGTTATGGCAAAGCATGGGATTGAATTACACCCTGAAGTACGGATGTTGGGTTTTTCCCGGGGATAAGTGGAGGTGCTGGCGTGGATAGGTATGTAATTGCCGGTGGGAAAAGGTTGGAAGGTCAAGTAAGAGTGGGTGGCGCAAAGAACGCAACCTTGCCAATCCTTACCGCTTGCCTGCTGAGCGAAGGTACCTGTTCCCTGGAAGATATACCGCAAATTGACGATGTCAAGGTAATGAAAGAAGTGCTCGAACATTTGGGTTGTCAAATCAACTGGCAGGGCAATTCAATGCGGATAAACACCAGTGGGATGCATTTAGTTGAAGTATCTGAGTTATTAATGCGTAAAATGCGCGCTTCCAACCTGGTATTGGGTCCGTTATTGGCTAAATTCGGACGGGTAAAAATGGCTTCGCCCGGTGGATGTGCAATTGGCTCACGGCCAATGGACCAACATCTTAAGGGACTACGGTTAATGGGTGTGGAAATCAAAGAAAAGGGCGGTTACATAGAAGCTACCGTTAAAAAGTTGCAGGGCGCGGAGATCCACCTGGATATGCCCAGTGTCGGGGCAACCGAAAATATTATGATGGCCGCAGTTTTGGCAGAAGGAACGACGATTATCCGCAATGCGGCCAGAGAACCCGAGATTGTTGATCTGCAAAATTTCTTGAATGAAATGGGTGCCAAGGTTAGAGGAGCCGGTATGGATCTTATTCGGATTGACGGGGTTAAGAAGTTATCTGAAACTGAGCATACCGTGATTCCGGACAGGATTGAGGCTGGAACACATATGGTTGCGGCAGCAATTACCAGAGGTGAAGTGGAAATAACCAATGTAATTCCGGAACATCTCGAACCATTAACGGCCAAACTGCGTGAGGCCGGGATCGAGGTAACGGTCAATGATAATTCTATCCTGGTAAAAGCGAAAAACCGCCCAAAAGCAGTAGACCTTCGGACTTTGCCGTATCCCGGATTCCCGACAGATATGCAGCCTCAGATGATGGCATTGCTGGCCACTGCCGAGGGCACCAGCATTATTGCCGAAGGAATTTTTGAAAACAGGCTGAAACATGTCGATGAACTACGCCGCATGGGTGTATTTGTCAAGGTGGAAGGCAAAGTGGCAGTGATCCAAGGGGTTGAGGTCCTGGACGGCGCCTTTGTAGAAGCAACTGATCTGCGGGCGGGTGCTGCATTGGTAATCGCCGGTCTGGCTGCTGAGGACGCGACAATTATTGAACATATTCAGCATATTGACCGAGGCTATGAAAACCTGGATCTAAAATATCGCAGCCTGGGAGCAAAGATTACCCGCGTAGCTGACAGTGGGGGGCAAAACTAGCCCCTTTTTTTCAGGCGGAGGATTGGACAAGAGGTGTTCACATTGGCACGGCGCAGTAACAACAGGGTTTGGATTATAAGTATTACTTTACTGGCTGCTCTTGCTGTTCTGGGGGCCTTGCGGTCTCCCATGTTTAATGTTCAGCAGGTAGTGGTTGAAGGCAATCGGTTGGTTTCAGAGCAGGATATTCTCGACCTGGCTAACGTCGGGCTCGGTACGAACATCTTTAGAGTCCCAACTGCCAGCATTGCCCAGAATGTGGCACTTCACCCATTAATAAAGTCTGTCAATGTTAGTAGAAGATTGCCGAGTACACTGGTTATTAGCGTTACCGAGCGTCAGCCGGTAGCGATGGTCCCCGTGCAAAACGGCTTTGTTATCGTCGATGAACAAGGTGTTTTTCTGCAGCGCAGTGATACCTGGCCGAAGAACGCCGTACCCATCATTTCCGGGGTGAAGATTCCCAATAACTTAGATCTTGGTAAACAGATTCAAGGCGCAAGCCTGCAAGAAGGGTTGAAAATCGTTGCCGGTTTACCGAAACAACTTTATGCTCAGGTTGGTGAAGTATACGCCGGCAACCAGGATATGCTGGCGATGTATACGCGGGATGGATTAGAAGTCCGCTTGGGCCTGGCCGAAGATCTTAACCAAAAATTCAGCGTGCTGCGGCAGTTCCTGGACGACAAGGATTATCAGGCCTATCGGACTGGTTTTTATGTTGATTTGAGCAGCGGTAAACCTGTTATTGGCAAAAAGTAAAGTAGTTCAAAACAGGTATAGGCAAGTTGGCAAACTGATGATACAATAGGCTTTGTTGAATCAAAGGCAAGGAGAAACGTATTATGTGGTTGCCCGTATTAGGCTTGTTAATTGGCTTGATGATTGGCTTTTATGCACCGGTTCAGGTACCGGTTGAATACACCAAATATCTGTCCGTCGCGTTACTGGCGGCGCTTGACTCCGTTTTTGGTGGAATCAGAGCCGGTATGGAAGATCATTTTGACAGCGGTGTATTTATCAGCGGCTTTTTCTGCAATACCCTCTTGGCCGCAATTTTAGCCTATATTGGTGACAGGCTGGGGGTTGACCTTTACTATGCAGCAATTTTTGCGTTTGGTGTCCGTTTATTTCAAAATTTGGCGATTATCCGGCGCCATTTATTAAAAAAATAGACTGATTAAACACTACAATCAGTATTATTTTTAATAGTGGAATCTTAATCATTAAAGATGTAAAAGTTTATAACATAACAGTTACTAATGTAAAAACGTGCCATTAATTTACGCACGTTTTTGCTGTTTTTCGGCAAAAAGTAAAATCTTTTTTACTTATAAAAGCAGGGAAAATTTCGTCTCTATAGAACTAGATTAAGTAGGTCAAAAATACGTAAAATTACGGGTATTAAGATACATAACTTAACATTAATGTGAAATACTTGTTCGCGGCCCAGGAGAAATTAGGGAGGTACAGTTAATGCTCGAGTTTGATGTGGATGTGAGTGCTGCCAATATCAAGGTAATCGGTGTGGGCGGAGGCGGCAGCAATGCGGTTAACCGGATGATTTCTGCCGGACTGCGTGGAGTTGAATTTATTACTGTTAATACTGATTCACAAGCGCTGCAGCAATCGAAAGCGGATAAAGTTTTGCAGATTGGCGGCAAACTTACCAGGGGCCTGGGCGCAGGAGCAAACCCTGAGATCGGGTTAAAGGCTGCTGAGGAAAGTAAAGATGATATTTTGGAGGCTCTTAAAGGGGCCGATATGGTATTCGTTACTGCGGGTATGGGCGGAGGCACCGGAACAGGCGCAGCACCGATTGTGGCGGAAGTTGCCAAAGAGTCGGGTGCACTAACGGTCGGTGTTGTGACCAGGCCGTTCACGTTTGAAGGCCGTAGGAGAGCAGTGCAGGCAGACCGAGGAATTGGAGAGCTCAAGGCAAGAGTAGATACGTTGATTACGATCCCAAATGATCGGTTATTGCAGGTTATTGACAAGAATACCACGATTAATGAGGCTTTTCGGATCGCCGATGACGTACTGCGTCAAGGTGTCCAGGGCATTTCAGACTTAATTGCCGTACCGGGTTTAATCAACCTGGACTTTGCCGATGTAAAAACGATCATGAGCGATACTGGTTCCGCGCTAATGGGCATTGGTGTTTCCAATGGAGATAAACGGGCGTCAGATGCAGCTAGAAAAGCGATATCCAGTCCGCTCCTGGAGACCTCAATCGAAGGGGCACGGGGTGTCCTGTTGAACATCACCGGCGGTAGAGACCTCGGTTTGCTGGAGGTTAACGAAGCAGCCGAAATTATCGCTGAAGCAGCTGATCCGGAGGCAAATATCATCTTCGGCGCGGTAATTGATGAAAATCTCAATGAGGAAATCCGGGTAACGGTTATTGCTACTGGGTTTGATCAACGACCGGTGCCGCAGGAGGCTTCAGAGCTTGAGATCAAGCCGTTCGCCTCTGTATCGACCGATGACTTGGATATTCCTGCTTTTCTAAGACGAAAATAAGAAAAGTTAATAGTTATCTTAGAAGGTAAAATTACTTAAGTGCTGGTAAATGTCGATAAAGCCCGTATCCGGTGTAGGATACGGGCTTTTTGTGTGATTGGCAGCAGGAATTGTGACATTGTTTGCTTGGATTGAGGTGTATAATTTTGGCTGGGTAGGAAAAGGAGGGTCTATTCTTGGCCCAGCCCGTAATATATCTGGACAAAAGTATGTTCCTTAACTTTACGATGGACTTTGTTGTCCTGGCTTTGACTGCGCGTTTAAGTGGTTACAAGGCCAGTATCGGCAGGTTAAGCGCCGGCGCGTTGCTAGGAAGCATCTATATCCTAGTTATTTTTTTACCTGAGATATCTTCTTTATACAATTTCGGGGTGAAGCTGCTGTACTCAGGTCTGATCGTTGCGGTAACCTACTATCCGCTAAAGATCAAAAAGCTGCTTGTCTTATTAGGCTATTTCTATGCAGTATCCTTTGCCCTTGGCGGAGCAATCTACGGTTTTTCTGCGCTAAGTATCTCCCTGAACGGAACAAACAATTATCCCGCACTGCTGGTTCTAGTTCGGGGCACCGATCGGCTGATGAATGTTTTAGTCTGGGGGTTCCCGGGTGCATTGATCTTTTGGCTTACCTTTGGACGTTGGAGCTGGGCAATGCTAAAACGCGGTTTGGCCAGAACTGTCCTACGTTTTCCCTTATCAATTATGTTTGGCACAATCGTGGTCGAGAGTGAAGGTTTACTGGATACGGGGAACTGCTTACGCGACCCCCTTACCAAACACCCGGTGGTAGTTGTTGAAGCAGAATTAATTCTGCCCCATCTGCCGGAAAGTTTTGCCGAGTATCTGTTGGCAGGAGACTTTTCCGGGCTGGAGACCAGTGTACGGGGAACCGTATGGGAGCATCGGCTGCGCTTAATTCCCTTTAAATCCGTTGGTAATTCAGCTGGCCTCATGGCAGGGCTTGTACCGGACGGGATTATCGTGACTACACCTGCCGGCGCGGTAATGACCAGAAAGGTTATCGTAGGGTTGTTCGCAGAGAAACTTTGCGCTGATGGGGCGTACCGAGCCCTGCTGCATCCGGATTTGTTGCCGGCAGCAGGTTGATCACCCCGATTACGGTTAGTAAGGAGGACCAAGCCGATGAACAGAGCGTTGTTAAAGGCGAAGTGGTCATTGAGACTGACGGTGATCCGCTTGATGCAAAAGCTGGACCTGTCAGATGAGATTCATTATGTCGGCAGCAGCGAAGCATTGCCGCCCCCCTTGTCAACTGATGAAGAAATG
>DATAMA010000113.1:0-2948 GCA_036260765.1 Desulfobacteria bacterium
GGCAGCTTACTGCACCGGCACGGACTGGTTAAATCAACTAATTGCTTACCTGGCAGGAAATTTGGCCTATTTAAATGCTTTCGTCCAAGAACACCTGCCAGCAGTTCGGGTTATTCAGCCGGAAGGGACTTATCTGGTCTGGCTTGATTGCCGCAATCTGTCTCTGGATGGCCAAAGCCTGCGTGAGTTCATGCTCACCCAGGCCAAGGTAGCGTTTAACGAAGGGTATACGTTCGGCCCGGGTGGAGAAGGATTTGAGCGGGTTAATATCGCCTGCCCGAGAAGTGTCCTTGCCGAGGGCCTGAATAGACTGGCAACGGCAGTTGATTCCCTTCACCGTTGAGTACATACAGGTGAATACTAACCAAGGCAAACGACAAGAAGGGGAAATGGAGATGCTGCATTTTGGGCCTTTGGGGTTCGGCTTAAAGGAAATCGTCATCGCCTTGCTGGCGATCTGGTTAATCATGGCGATCATCAAAAGGTTGGTTAAATTTGCGATCCTGATCGGCTTGTTAATTGCTGCCGTGCACTTTTTCCAACCGGTGGTCACCTCTGCTCTCCAGTTACACAAGCGATTTTGAGTTTACTTATGTTTACCCTGGCCACATAGAGGGGGATGGCAGTGAAAGTGCGCAACAAACAGGGACTGACGGAGGAAGAGTTTCTTGCTCGCTATGATGCGGGCAAATATGAGCGCCCGTCAGTAACCGTCGATATGTTGATTTTTGCGGTTAACGAGGGTTACGGTGATTTGAGTTCCGGGGCCAAGCTGTTAATGATCAAACGCGGGGATCACCCGTGTATCGGTCAATGGGCGCTGCCCGGCGGGTTTGTCAACATGAATGAGTCTTTGGCAGAAGCGGCGGCGCGTGAACTTAAAGAGGAAACCGGCTTGGAAAATGTCTACCTGGAACAGTTATATACATTTGGCGATCTAGGGCGTGATCCTCGGACACGGATCATTAGCGTTGCCTATTTGGCAGTTGTTGATGCGTCCGTGGTTAACCCGCAAGCCGGGGACGATGCGGCTGACGCGCAGTGGTTTGCCGTAAAGTCTGAGACGCTGCGGGAGGAAAAACGCCAGGCCAGCAGGCTCGTTCGTTTGACTTTTAGCGGTTCGGGTTTAAGCGGCGTACCCAACGAGTTAAGCGGCGAGATTATGGTTACGGCCATGCCGGTGGGACGGATGCAGCATGTTTCCTACCGCTTGCTTAGTTCACACGGGATTGCTTTTGACCACGTGAAGATTGTCCAACTCGGTTTGGAACGGTTAGCTACTATTTTAAATGGTAATTGTCTACATTAACGAATCAATCGATTAGGTACACGGTCACAGCGAACTTATTGCCGGAAAAAGTTCGCTGTGACCTTTTTTATACTGGGTTGGGAAAATAAGTCTAAAAGTGAAGTATAGTGTCATAAACACTAAAAATACAAGATATGATGGAGCAATTTGACATAAATCCAATTAATATCCGAGGAAGGATATTTGTGGATGATGACGAAGAAATAGGGTATTATCTATTGGGCAAAAGGGGGGGGGGAACAGAAAGAATTGCCCCAGGCAGGTTAGAAAGAAAAATGTAAAACCATAGAGGAGAGTGAGTTTATGCCGTACGAAGCCAGGATGATGAATCCAACTCAATATAAAGACTGGCAGATCGCGGAAGCTGCAGAAAAATTTCTACCGTCTCCTGAAGAATGGGCGGCAAAGTTGGGCCTGGAAAAAGGCGAAATGATTCCGTATGGTCGGACCCCGAAACTGGACTTTATTAAAATATTAAACAGGCTTAAAGATAAACCCGATGGTAAGTATATAGAAGTGACGGCAATTACCCCGACACCCCTTGGTGAAGGCAAAACGACGAGTGCCTTAGGACTGGTGGAAGGCCTCGGTAAACGTGGTTTCAATGCCGGTGGCTGTCTACGGCAGCCCTCCGGCGGCCCGACAATGAACGTCAAAGGCACCGCTGCCGGCGGCGGAAACGCCCTGCTTATTCCTATGACTGAATATTCGTTGGGGTTAACCGGCGATATCAATGATATCGCCAATGCACATAACCTGATGATGGTCGCAGCTACTTCAAGGATGCAGCACGAGGCTAACTATACCGATGAAGAATTGGCCAGGCGCGGACTGCGCCGTTTAGACATCGATCCGAAAAACATGGAGGTTGGCTGGGTCCTTGACTTTGCCGCTCAAGCTCTGCGCAACGTCATAATCGGCATCGGGGGCAAAAAAGACGGCCTGATGATGCAATCAAGATTTGGCATTGCCGTCGGTTCCGAATTAATGGCTATCTTGGCTGTCTCCAAAGACTTGGCCGATATGAGAGAACGGATCGGGAAGATTATTGTTGGCTATGATCGTACCGGTAAGCGGATCACAACGAAAGATCTGGATGTCGACGGGGCGATGACTGCCTGGATGCGGAACACCATTAACCCGACGCTTTGCTACAGTGTCGAAGGTCAGCCAGTCTTTGTCCATGCCGGTCCGTTTGCCAATATTGCCATCGGACAGAATTCCATTATTGCCGACCGAATTGCCCTCAAATTGATGGATTATGTGGTTACGGAATCCGGTTTTGCTGCCGACATTGGCTTTGAGAAGTTTTGGAATGTCAAGTGCCGTTTGTCAGGCAACATTCCGAATGTTTCCGTCATTGTGGCGACCATTCGCGCGCTTAAAATGCATGGCGGCGGACCAACCGTTGTTCCCGGACGGCCCATTCCGGACGAATATACCAGGCAAAACCTGGAGCTGGTGGAAAAAGGAATGGCTAACCTCATCCATATGGTCAATGTGGTTAAAAAATCGGGAATTATTCCGGTCGTCTGTATCAACAGCTTCTATACCGATACGAAAGAAGAAATTGACCTTGTCAAGCGGACGATGGAGGAAATCGGAGTTCGCTGTGCATTCTCTAATCACTGGATGTATG
>DATAMA010000118.1:0-11813 GCA_036260765.1 Desulfobacteria bacterium
ACCCAGCAATTGCAGGAAACCCCTTACCGTGGTCAATGGATTTCTGATTTCATGTCCGAGACCGGCTGCCAAGACACCAATCAGATCTAACCGGTCAAGGCGCGCCATTTCCATTTGCATTCGCCTAAACCGGGTTATGTCGGTACAAGCAGCCAAAATCTGCTCTTCGTTTCCGCCTTTGATCAGATTAAAGGTGTACAGTCCGACCCGATTCTCCCCTGTACTCGTCACAAATTCCACTTCATAGTTATCGATTGAATGTTCCTTATAAATTCTTTCCCTTAAATTAAAGTTTTTGGGACCATCCAGGTCTACATTCACCAACTTTGAAGTTTTCCCGACCAACTGGTTCCGTGAATAACCTGTTAGGTCCTGAAAACTCTTGTTTACTTCAACCAACTCACCATCTTCAAGCCCAATGATCAGCATCGGAATCGGACTGGCAGTAAACGCTGTGGCGAAAAGTTCCTCTGACGCACTTAATTTTTCCGACGCAAAAACACGCTCCGAGCTATCCTTAACCAATACATTCAGGTGTTCTTCTGCCGGAAAAACATTTAGTTCTAACGACTTGGGGCCATAATCAATTGTGACCGATCTTTGCTTTTTTCGGGTCAACGCATTTTGGCACTCGTCCAAACACCGCTGAAAGAATTCATCCTGCGTTAAATCAACGAGTTCTTTACCAATCAACAAATCGGTTGACGTAGAGAGAATTTTACCGGCAGCATGATTAACGTAGGTAATTTTCAAGTCCTTGTCAAGCGCCAAAAATCCATCGGTGATGATTTCCAACCATGGTTGTAGACTCATTTGAGGCACTCCTAGGAATAAATTTCCTAGTGGGAATTTTTCGACACTTGTCTGGGAATTCCTCCTTTTTTACGAAATACCGGAAAAAACTTGAATTAACCCTAATGACAATCGCTCAAAAGAGAGCCGGTTTAAACTGGTTTAAAATGATAACGCTCACCAAACCAACGGCTATCGTCCACAGCAAACTTTTCGTTTTCAGCGCAATCGCGAAGCAAGGCAGCGCCGCGAGCAAATAAATATTGTTCCAGCGGAACGTGACCGCTGTCCCGCGCAGAAAAATACTCTGGGCGGTCAGTGCCCCCAAAACGGCAGGTGGAATCAAGCGAAGCCAACTAAGAACGACAGGGGGAAGTTCAGCCTTATTCAGGAGCAATAGCGGTACAGCCCGCAATAAATAAGTAACCGCGGTCATTCCTAGGATAGTCAAATAGACATTTTGCATTATTTTCCTCCCACTTCGCTAAGCGCCTTACGCTGTTGTAACGCTACCCCAACAGTTGCCGCGATAACTGTCGCGATGATTAAATTCCATCTGCCGGGAACCAAAACATAAATTACGAGCGCCAAAGCGCCGGAGACAATTGCCGTAAAATAAGTCAGCGCGTCTTTTAGTTGAAATACAAGCAGACAGATGAACATTGCCGTTAGCGCATAATCAAGGCCAAAGGCCTCCGGATGCGGGATCAGATTACCCACCCATGCCCCCAACACCGTGCTCACGATCCAACTTAAGTGGCAGGCCGGGAATAAACCCCAAAGATATTTTTCTTCCGGCTCATACCCGGCGAAATGTCCCAGGGACACGGCATAGCTCTCATCAGTAATCTCATAAGACAAGGCCGCCAGCCGGCCGGCAGGGATTTTCCTTAAGTATGGTACAAGCGAGGCACTCATTAACATTAATCTGGAGTTTATCAGGAAAGTCGTGATCACGATACTCCAAGCCCCCGCACCGGCCTGGAACAGGCCAACCGCAATGAACTGAGCCGATCCGGCATAAACAAGGACCGACATGGCTAACACTTCTCCAATCCCCAACCCTGCGCCATGAGCCAATACACCCATCGCAAAACCAAGCGGTACGTAACCCAACATTACCGGAACCGCGGCGATAAGCCCTTGTCTAGTCTGATGCTGCACTTTCCTCACCCCCGAATTTTACGCCCTCCATCGTTAGCAGGGCTATCTTATCCTTAAGTCCATCGCGGGAGGTAAACCCGCCTAAGGCCTTACCCCCAGCCGCTAATACCCGGTGGCAGGGAATGACCACCGGTACCCTGTTGCGTGCTAACGCACTACCTACAGCCCTGGCTGCCAAAGGTTTACCTAACCGCCGCGCAATGGAGCCATAGGTCTCTACCTGGCCATACGGAATCTGCTTCACTATTTTCAGCACCTGCTGCTGAAACGGCGTTGCCCATTTCCAGTCTACCGGCAGGTCCAACTCCACTGGCTCACCGGCAAAGTACCGGGTCAATGCTCCCGTATACAGCTCGCCACCGGCCTTGGAGCAAGCACCCATTTCCTCGGCCAGCTCGCGTTCTACCAGTTCCCTATTAGGTGTCGGTAAAATGAGACGGCAAAGCCCGGCCCCGGTATAGCCGATAGCCATCCAGCCCCGGGGAGTTTCAAATATGGTATAATCAGTCATCTTTTGTCTACCTACTCTTTAAATCTCTTTTCAATCCTAAAAAACAACTCCGTATTCAATTAAGTAGTACGGAGTTGATGATTTAAACCCTAAATATACCGTTAATCTCTATTTCACTACAAAGTTTACCAATTTGCCCGGGACGCTGATTACTTTAACAACTTGCTTACCCGTCAGATACGGCTGTATGTGCGGCTCTTTCAGGGCCTGTTCCTCCAAGGCCTTGGCTTCAAGCCCCGCAGGAACGGTTAAGCGATCACGGACTTTGCCGTTAACCTGGACCACCACAGTGATTTCGTCCTGTTTCAGCGCAGCTGGGTCGTAGCTCGGCCAAGCTGCCAGGTGAACACTGTGCGTATTGCCCAATGCCTCCCACAGCTCTTCTGTGATATGCGGCGCAAACGGCGCTAACAGCATCACAACCGTACTCACTGCCTCTTTAACGACCTGGGCATTCTGATTAGCCTGATCCCGGTAGGCATAACAGGCGTTGACCAGTTCCATGATTGCGCTAATTGCGGTGTTAAAGTTAAAGCGGGTAGCAATATCATCGGTGACCCGTTTAATCGTTAGATGTGTAATCCGCCGCAGTTCACGTGCAGCATCGTCCAAAGCGGCATTATCTACAGCATTTTTCGCGCCACTGTTCGCCTTTTTATCGGCAGCAGTAATTAATTCTTGATAGTGTTGGATCAGCCGCCAAACCCTGTGCAGGAAACGATAGGAACCTTCAACCCCTTGCTCGCTCCACTCCAGGTCCTTTTCCGGCGGCGCGGCAAACAAGATAAACAAGCGGGCGGTATCCGCACCGTACTTATTAATGATTTCCTCCGGACTGACCACATTGCCCTTTGATTTGGACATTTTTGAGCCATGCATACATACCATCCCCTGGGTTAGCAGGTTGGTAAACGGCTCATCGACATTGAGATAGCCGAAATCACGCAGCGCTTTTGTAAAGAAACGCGAATACAACAGATGGAGGATAGCGTGTTCTACTCCGCCGACGTACTGATCAACCGACATCCAATAGTCGGTATCTTTCCGTTCAAAGGCCTTTTCTGCCGATTTCGGCGTGCAGTACCGCAAGAAGTACCAGGAAGAGCACACAAACGTATCCATCGTATCCGTTTCGCGCCGTGCTTTACCGCCGCAGCACGGGCAAACAGCTTCCACGAAGGTCGAGGAAGTCTTAAGCGGAGATTCGCCGCCTGGCTTGAACTCTACGTCTGTCGGCAGCATCACCGGTAAATCCTTTTCCGGTACCGGGACTACACCGCATTTTTCACAATAAAGCATCGGAATTGGCGCACCCCAGTAGCGCTGCCGGGAAATTAGCCAGTCTCTAAGCCGGAAATTAACCTTTCGCAGGCCATAGCCCTGTTTCTCGATGAATTCGGCAATTTTCACCATCGCCGTTTTACTGTCAATCCCGTCAAATTGGCCTGAATTAACCATAACCCCTGGTTCCGTGTAGGCATTTGTCATTTCATGCTGATTCAGTTGCTGGTCATTCGGCGAAATGACCACCTGGATTTTCAAACCATATTTACGGGCAAAAGCAAAGTCACGTTCGTCATGTGCCGGTACACCCATTACCGCACCGGTGCCATACTCCATCAACACATAGTTGGCGATCCAGATTGGTACATGCTCACCGTTTAAGGGGTTAACGCAGTAAGCGCCGGTCAACATGCCTTCTTTTTCGGTATCCGTCGAGGTCCGCGAAATTTCATTCAAGCCTTTCATCTTGTCCACAAAGGCCTTAACTTCGGCTTCGTAAGAGGTTCCCTCGGTCAATTTGGCGACGAGTGGATGTTCCGGTGCCAATACAACATAGGTCACGCCAAAAATCGTATCAGGCCTGGTCGTATAGACCGTAATATCATCTTCAGTGCCTTCCACCTGAAAACGGGCTTCCACCCCTTCACTGCGGCCAATCCAGTTGCGTTGCATTATTTTAACTTTTTCCGGCCAGCCGGTTAGCTTATCCAGGTCATCCAGCAAGATTTGCGCATAATCGGTAATCTTGAAAAACCACTGTTCCAGGTCCTTCTTGGTTACCGGTGTATCGCAACGTTCACAGGCCCCGTCAACCACCTGTTCATTGGCAAGTACCGTCGCACAAGACGGGCACCAGTTTACCGCTGCCTTTTTGCGATAGACCAGGCCATGTTTATAGAATTCCAGGAACAGCCACTGGGTCCACTTATAATAGTCGGGATGACAGGAAGCGACTTCCCGATCCCAGTCATAGGAAATTCCCATTCCCTTCAACTGCCGGCGCATGTTGGCAATGTTATCCCATGTCCACACCGAAGGATGAATCTGATGTTTGATTGCCGCATTTTCTGCCGGCAGCCCAAACGAGTCCCACCCCATCGGATGTAGGACATTGAACCCCTGCATCCGCTTAAACCGCGCGATTACATCAACAATTGAATAATTGCGGACGTGTCCCATATGCAAATTTCCCGATGGATATGGGAACATTGCCAGGGAGTAAAATTTCGGTTTAGCTGGATCGGTCGTTGAACCATACGGCCGGGTTTCTTCCCAGCGTTTCTGCCATTTACTCTCCAATTTCTGAAAGTCATAACGTTCATCCATTGATTTAATGCCTCCAGCTATGCCAATATTGGCAAGGTTATAGTTTCCGATAGTACAAAAAAACCCCTCGCCCCACGCATCGGGGCGAGAGGATTCCCGCGGTACCACCCGAATTGACAGGATTTTCACCTGCCCACTCGATAGCTGTAACGGTGCTAACCGCCTCCGGTTAATGGTTTCGCCGGAAGAACTCCGGGATGAGTTCATCCTCAATACAGCCGCCGGTTTGCACCTTAACACCGGTTCTCTAAAAGCGTTTGCGGATTACTAATTCCCGTCTAGGTCGTTAACAGGTATTTTTTAATTACTTTAGCTTAATTTTGGGTCTTGGTCAAGGGGGAGCCTGTTTTTTTCATCGTGCGACGAACAACCAGCGTTCCGAATCCTCCCCGGCAGGGCGGTCTGAGTAACCGTCGTAGGCAGCGGTCAGGTGCCAGCCGGTTTGCGCTAACGCCTGCTCGATTTCAGCCCGGCCAAACGCTGTCTCGACGTGGACCTCGTCGAATCGGGTGTAAAGGTTAGTGCTCGTTTGGTTGAAAAAGGTGATTTGCATTTCACATTTATTTGTTAGTGCGTCGAAATGATTGTGCCAAATAAAGGCGAGGTCATCATCAACGTGATCGAACTGATTATTCCCAAGAACATTTTCTAGATAGTGCGGCGTATTAATATCGAAAACCAACAGTCCTGGCGTCAGTTTATATAATTTGTGCAGAACACAGTGTACTTCATCAATATTTGAGAGGTAATTTAGACTATCCGTAAGACAGACTACCGCCGAAAACTTACCGGAGAGGGGCGGTAGTTTTCGCATGTCGGCTTGGTACAACGGTACTCTGTAACGGCGTAGTTTTTCTTCCGCCACTGCCAACATTTCCGCTGAATAGTCAATGCCTACTACCTGATAACCCCGCTTGGCGAGCTCAAGACTGATATTTCCTGTTCCACAGGCCAAATCCAGTATGCGGCAACCCTTTTCCAGACCTGCTCGATCAAAAACTTGTACTAAGGTGTCCGTCCAAGCTTTGTAGTCAATACTGCTCAACCGATCATAGACCGGCGCTAATTCGCGGTACATTAGAGATGAACCACCTGAGCGTCTCCCCATAACCGTTCCAGGTTATAAAACCGGCGTGCTTCTTCTTGCATAACGTGAATGACTAAATCACCACAATCCAGGAGGACCCAATTTGCGACCGGCAAACCCTCAATCCGCAGGATGGGAATGCCGTGCTGCGGCAATTTTTCTTCCAGGTTATCGGTAATAGCTTTCACCTGGGTGGAAGAACCCCCGGTAACCAGCAAAAAATAATCAGTCACTTGTGAAATGCCGCGTAAATCTAAAATAATGGTCTCCCGTCCCTTTTTCTCTTCGATTGCAGAAATTGCCGCCTGTAATTGCTCTGAATTAATCAAACACTATTCCCCTCCATTATCAGGTAATTTCTCGCGTCAATTGTCCTGCTGTGAATCAGCTTTCCCGACTCCACTAGATACTTTATCGTATGCTCTATGGCCAAGACAATGCCTGTCTGCAGACTAGCCTCGGCAGCTTGCCGCAGTCTTTCCACCCCCGGAAATTTCCGGTTAGGTTCAATCAGGTCTGCTAAATAAATAATTTGTTCTAACTTGCCCATTTTCCTTCTTCCCAAGGTATGAGAAGCTACCGCAAGTAAAATTTCCTGGTCAGAAATACCTAATTCCTGCTCAATTAGGAAAGATCCCACCGGCGCATGCAGTGTTTCCGGGCTGGCTAACGATACTGGGTCATCTTCACCGACCTGCACCGCCAGGGTTAATAATTCTTGTTTTGGTAATTCACGTGCATAGTCATGCACTAACCCCGCCAAGTAGGCCTTCTCAGTGGAAATTGCGTTCTTTTCGGCCAATTTAACGGCGGTAGCAGCAACCCCCAGCGAATGTTTAAACCGTTTCGGCGTTAGACGTTGGGCCATAATTTCTGCAATCTCTTCTACAGTCAACCCGGATTTTCCCCCCAAAATAAAGGCGCGCATCGATTATTTGCGCACCTCATAAGTATAACATGAAAGTTGACAGTGCCCCTATAGCTTAAGCCACTGTCAACTTTAGTCTCATAACATATAAAATTAATCTTAACGTAAAAGCAACGTCAATTTTAAAAGTAACCGGCTTTTACAGCAGGTTACCCTTTATTTTTACATTTGTTTTGGTTTGGCTTCGTTAACCGTGAGAGGCCTGCCGTTCATTTCAGCACCATTAAGAGCCTCTATCATTTTATCTGCGTCTTCATCATTTACTTCAACAAAGCCGAAGCCGCGTGAACGACCGGTTTCGCGGTCGGTGATAATCCGACTGCTTACTACTTCGCCGTAGTGTCCAAAGAAGTCAATCACATCCTCAGGCTTAGCTGACCAGGGAAGGTTTCCTACATAAAGGGTTCGTGCCATGTGCATTTTTCACCTCTTTTAGACCAGAAATTGCTTTGGTGTAGTTCTAGTATTTACAATTAGAATCCTAATATACCAAGCATTATTTCCAGCGTTATCCTAAACTTGTATAATATTTATTGGCAATTTAAGCCAAACTTCACTGATGATTCAACCGGATCTCATTGGGTTTTGTACAAATTATAATGTTTGATAATCTCCTCAACCTTTTTCGGAACAAATTGGTCAATTGCTGCCCCAACCTTAACTTTATCACGAATTTCCGTCGAAGAGATATGCAAACCCGGTACCTCAAGCAGCAAAACCTTTTCTTGAATCTCACCGGGAAATTTGGCAATTTCACGTTGTAAACCGCCCTGGGCGTAGCCCGGACGCGCCACAGCAATAAATTTGCACATTGTCATCAACCGTTGCACATCATGCCAGGTGAGAATCTCTAAAATGGCATCCGCACCGGTAATAAAAAATATCTCCCACTCCGCGCCATAAATCGAGCGAAAATACTCAAGCGTGTTGACTGTATACGATTTACCCGGGCTTTGCATCTCAAAATCTGAGACCGCAAAATGTCCGCTATTCATTATCGCAGCTTGAGTCATTTCCAAGCGAACAGCCGCAGGCGTAATCACGCCGTTTTTATGGGGCGGGTTCCCGGCAGGCACAAATATTACCCGTGCTAAATTAAAGTGAACCCGCGCCTCTTCGGCTGCACGTAAGTGTCCCAGGTGAATGGGATCAAATGTGCCACCCATCAAGCCTAATTGTTTCATTGCGGTAGTTTGATCACCTGATTTTCCTTCGCCCGCTTATATAAAAGGAAATTGCGTCCAATTACCTGTACCAGTTCAGCGCCGACTTCCGCCGCCAGTTTATCTGCGACCTCTTCCGGCTCTTCCAGACAATTGTTCAGCACCCTGCCCTTAATCAGTTCCCGGGCCTCCAAAGCGTCCTCCACCTGTTTAAGCAGATTTTCACTGATCCCGCCTTTACCCACCTGGATAATCGGCAGCAGTTCATTGCCCAGACTGCGCAAATACCTCTTTTGTTTACCTGAAAGCATCTTTATCTCGGCCGTAGACCGGTTCACCCCTTTTGTTATACATCCTTTGAGGATTATACCATATTAATGCCCCAAAATCAGTGTTCGTAGCACATTTTAGCCGATCAGTTACAGAGTAACTTCGTACAATGTTGAGGCTCCGTTCATCCCCATTCCCTTGTGCTGGGTGGAATTTCCCGTCGTTGATTGCCACAGAGACTGGGATACCTTCTTGCCGTGCTGTTGAATCCATGCCAGTACCTGTGAGTTTCCGCCCCCTGGCCCCCCGGAAGAAAGTAAGAAATATTTGACCTGTTTAGCGGCCACAATCTGTTTTAACTTATCCACCGTAAGAATGGGGTCGGAGCCGGAAAATCCGCCCATCGCCATTACGGCCTTGCCGGTCTGAATAATATAAGCTTCAGCCGTGCCCGCATTAGTCGTCGCGAACAGGAACTTTTCTCCGGTATTATTCGCCTTTAGATAAGCAAGCAATTTCTGATCGACACTTTCCTGAGGCTGGCCTGGCGCCTGACCTCCCTGCATCTGGGTTGGCACTGCTCCTTGCTCCTGACCCGTTGCTTGGGTTGGTGCTTGAGTTGGTGCTTGAGTTGGTGCTTGACCCGATGCCTGACCTTGCCAGTGACCGGGGAAATTGACGCGTGCGCCAATAGATTGGGGCCCTGCTGCCGGCATCATGGCATTATCCCCATCGAGAAGGGGAGTCGCTGCCCAATAGAGTGGCGCTGCCATCAGGACCAGGATACCTCCCAGTGCTACCGCCTGGCCAAACCTTTCCGTGAAGGGCAGACACAGGACAATCGCCGACCCAATTCCCAAAATCCCTAAAACAAACGGCCACACCGTACCGATCTGATTCTGATATGGCAGCAGCACATAGAGTTCAAACAGCGTCGTCAACACAAGTCCCGTCGGCAATAGCCACCTTTGCCAACCGTCACGGCTACGGTAGGAGCCATACAGTTCAACCCAGCCGGCCCCGGTCAGCGCAGCGATTGCCGGTGCCAGCATAATCAGATAATACTGGTGGAAAAAACCGGCAACACTGAAGAATCCCATCATCGGCAAAAGCCACGCCAACCAGAATAAGCCTTCCAGTTGCTTATCCGTTAACGGTCTCTGACGGCGAAGTCCTGCTAACAAACCGATCGAAGCTAACAGGGCGAAAGGAAGCAACCAACTAATCTGCCCTGACAATTGGGATTGGAACAAGCGGAACGGACCGGCTGTCCCGGTGTTAAACATTCCACCGCCCCCCTGACCCTGGCCATTAAACGGCGTCGGTCCTCCGTTGCTGTTTATCCCCAATCCGGGCCCCTGCGCCGGTGTAGACCGGTTAGAGAATTGGTTGCTGCCACTCTGCCCGGGCTGTTGCCCCTGCACGATCGGTTGGTGCGATTGACCGGGAGCCTGAGCGAAGCGGTAGCCTGTTCCGCCAAAACCCCCACTTTTTCCATCGCCAGGCCCACCCTGACCGGTCAAACGGGAAAGCCCATTGTAGCCAAAGGCTAACTCCAGGACAGAATTCGTTTGGCTGCTGCCAATATACGGCCGGCTCGCCTGCGGAATGCTGTCCACAACCAAAGCCCAGGCAAATGATATAACCAGTAAGATAGCCGTAGAACCGGCCAAAATACCTAACTTTCGCTTCAAATTCACCTTAACTGCAAGCCAATAAAACAGATAGAAAGCGGGCAACACCATATAGGCCTGGAGCATTTTAATATTGAAGGCTACCCCAACCACGGCAAAAGCAGCCATGATCCAAATTGGTTTACGTGTTTTACTTCCTTTAAATAACATCCAGGTTGCAACCAGAAGGGTGAACACCAGTAAGCTGTCCACGTTGTTGGTCCGGCTCACGGCGACCGCAATCGGTGTACAGGCAGCTGTTAACGCTGCAATTCTGGCCGCGGTTTGACCAAAGGAAGGTTTCACCAGCCGGTGAATAAGCAAAACTGATCCTACGCCGGCCAGTGCCTGGGGCAAAATGACACTCCAGCCATGTACGCCGAATAGCGACGCAAACAACGTCTGAACCCAGAAAGCAACCGGCGGTTTGTCGACGCTTACAAATCCTGCCGGATCAAACGAGGCAAAGAAGAAATTGTGAAAGCTTTGCAGCATACTGGTCACTGCTGCTGTGTAATAGGCATTGGCATATTGATCCCGCCAGATTCCATAGATATTGAGGAAAGCAGCAAGTATCGTAATTCCGAGCAGTAAAGGGTCAATCCGCTTGACTTTTGCCAACTTCATAATTTTAATACTCCTTTATTCAATTCGGTTAAAATTGATCTCCCTTACTATAACCGTCGTTCCTGAATTACAACTAAAAGCTGCCTGAAAGTTTCCTGAAAGCCTACAGGCGTATAAAAAAACCTAGGCCGCCGCAGATAAGCGAGACCTAGGTCTACATTTTCGTGGTGGATTATTTACTTTTTGCAACCTTCAGTTAAGCGAGACTTGGCGTTTTTATCGCATAACGCCTTTCGGAGGCTTCTGCATTGAACTCCTCAAGCAAAACTTCAAATTGCTCGGCAGATAAGGGCTTACTGTAGATATACCCCTGGATTTCCTTGCAGCCTAATTCCTTCAAGCATGCCAGTTCTTCAAATTTCTCGACTCCCTCGGCAATAGTCCGGCAGTTCATCGTTGTTGCAATGGCCATAATCGCAGAGACAACAGCCTTATTCTTGTCATTGAGCTCAATGTCCTTGACAAACGACCGATCGATTTTCAGCGTATCGATTGGTAAATATCTTAGATAGCTAAGGGAGGAGTAACCGGTGCCAAAGTCATCAACAGAGATATGTATTCCCAATTTGCGCAGTGCCTGTAACTTGTCGACCACATCTCTAAACCCGTTTACGGAGATGCTTTCGGTGATCTCCAATTCTAGGCAGCGCGGTTCGAAATCGGTCTCGCTCAAAACCCGTTTAACAGAGTCAATAAAGCCGTCATGGATCAGTTGGATGGATGAAATATTAACCGACAGCCTTAACGCAGGGTACCCTTTATCCTGCCACTTCTTCGCTTGATTACAGGCTGTCTTTAATACCCACTCACCGATTCGCACAATCAGGCCGTTTTCTTCGGCCAGTTTAATAAACTCAGTAGGTGAGACTATGCCTATATTCGGGCTATGCCAGCGAATTAATGCTTCCATCCCTTTTATTTCGTCGTTTTCCTTACAACACTACTGTCGACGATCGGGATTGGAATCCTGTGGGATAAGTTAAGAAAG
>DATAMA010000123.1:0-12587 GCA_036260765.1 Desulfobacteria bacterium
CAATATTTTCTCCCAAAATAGCAAAAAACCTGCCCAAATAGGTCAGGTTTCTAGCAATTTGTTCGCAAATTATCCGACAAAGGAATCCGCATTGTCACAGTTGTTCCGGCGTTTTGACTCGTCGCGATTTGTAAGCCGTAGTCTTCCCCATACAACCCTTTGAGCCTTTCGTGCACATTCGACATACCTACCCCATTGCCCGAGCCATAGCCTGGTTGGAGAACCAATGAAAGGGTTTCCACCGGGATGCCGACACCGTCGTCTTCAACTGAAATAATTATTTCTTCCGCTTCACGCCTGCCGACAATCTTGATGGCACCCTGGCCAAGCTTCGGCGTTATCCCATGTTTTACCGCATTTTCAACCAGGGGCTGCAAAGTTAGACGTGGAATTTGCTTCTCAAATAGGTCTGGTTCAATGTGCTCAATTATTTTTAACTTTGACCCGAAGCGGGCCTTTTCCAGTACTAAGTAGGTATGAACAAAATTCATCTCTTCTTGGAGCGAAATAAAACTCCCCTGGCGTTTCAAAGCCTCACGGAAAAAATCTGACAGCCTGATTAACAACCGTCGGGCCCGATTCGGGTTTGTGCGGCTGTACATGATGATAGTATTTAACGTATTGAAAAAAAAGTGAGGATTAATCTGTGCCTGCAGGGCATCCAGTTCCGCCTCTGCAGCCAACTGCGCCTGCCGGTCAAGCTCGGCCAATTCCATCTGCATTCCCAACAGTTGAGCCATCCCTAGCGCCAGCCTGATAATTTGCGGGTTCAACTGACTGCCCTTGGCCTGGTATAATTTAACCGTGCCGACCGTTTCATCTTTACATTTGAGTGGGACAACGACAGCAGCCCCCAGTGGACAATCACAGTTGTCACGGCGGGAACAATTTAATTCCGCCTGGTTACGGGCAATTTTGTAAACTCCCGTGGCTATTACCATCCGGGTAGTCTCCGTCAAAATCGGATCTCCCGGGTTATGCTTGTCGCACCCGGCTCCCAGGTACGCCAAAACATTTTCCCGATCAGTAATTGCTACTGCTGCAACCTCGCTGATCTTTTGAATTATTTCCGCGGTTTTCTCCGCAGTTGCTTGATTTAGGCCGCGGCGTAAGTAGGGTAAAGTCTCATTGGCAATCCGCACGGAAGCATCGAGGCGGGGCATATCCAGCGACTCCAGCGTCGACTCATTTTGCCTGACCTTTAAACCCAGCCAAAAAAGTATGGCGTTAATCAGAATAAAAAAAATACCCAGCCAGTTGGCCAGATGCGCAACCAGCAGAGCAATTATTTCAATAATAAGCAGCGCTAGGCAAAATGCCTTGTGCATTTTTCTCATCGTAGCCTCCGTAAAGAAACTCGGGCGAAGGTCTAATGAACAATCATCACATTAACTTTGGCGTGGTGTGAAACCCTGTCGCTAACACTACCCATGAGAAAGCCCCGGATTTCACCCAGGCCCCGAGAACCCATTACAATCAGTTCGTAACCGTTTTTAGCTTCTTCAAGAATTTCTTGTGCGGGGTTGCCAATCCGGATTAGTGTCTCAACACTTTTTTCGGTAAACACCTGCTGAGCCTGCTGCAAAATTTCTTTACCTTCGTCCTCTAGATTTTTGATAAAATCATTAGGAATATAGTAATCCCCGGAATTGAACCCCGGCGTAGTTTTGGGCAGCGTCCTTACGCACAATAAAGTCACTTTACTGGCGTATTTCTCTGCAATGGAGGCTGCGGTTTTTGCCGCTTTTAACGAGTAATCGGAACCGTCAACGGGAACCAAGATATGTTGAAACATTAACTCACCCCCAAGATGCTTTCACCACGGTCTCTTTATATAATACTCCTTATTTTTTTGCTTGCCAAATCACTCTTAATTTGTCTAATTCTGGTGCAAAGCTCTCCATACTATTCAACATGAAACGGGCTAAGTTCGCTTGTTGTTTGTGACTTTTGTCACTAAAATCAGTGAACAAGGCAGGATTTACTCGATTTTTAGCGAAGATTTTATCATGCCCTTGTTTTGGGCTTTCTTGAAATCGGCTTTCGTATACCCCGCGTTTGGTTGTTTTCGGGTATATATAATGAAAAACCGACTTAATCATTTATGTATAGGTAGTTAATTAAGGGAGGAGAACATGTCAAAACACTGGAGCAAAGCAGTTGCTGCATCTTGTCTCTGTTTATTGTTAAGCACTCCGCTGACTGCTCAAGCAGCTAATTTACAGGCTCAACTGAAACAGTATCAGGGCCAGTACAATGCTCTCAATAGTCAATTGAAAGACCAACAAGGTCAGGTAGATTCGGTTACTTCGCAACTATCCGCTGTGAACGATTCTGTTCAGGCTCTAAATGGTATTATTAACGGTTATAAATCGAGCATCGCCGGCCAGCAGGCAACCCTCAGCCAACTAAACATTAAGGAACAAGAACTTAGCAGGCAACGTCAAGCCAAAGTCGACCAACTGAACCAATTTATCCGTGCTAACTATGAAGACGGCGGTACAACCTATTTAGGGATTGTCTTAGGCGCCTCCAATTGGTCGGATCTGCTCGATCGTCTCTACCAGGTACAGTTAATTGTTAAAAAGTACAATTCACTTGTCCAAGAAATTACCGACCTGAACAATAGTATCAATGACCAGCAGGCGGCGATTAAGCAAAAAACCGCTTCGTTGCAAAAAGTGCTAGCTCAAAAACAGCAAATGCAAGCGAGCTACCAACAAACCGTAACTCGGCAGCAAGCTATGCTATCCAAGTTGACTACACAACAAAAAGCTACCGCTGCAGCGGCGTCCCAAGCACAACAAAATGTTGATTATGTCCAGAACATGATTCAGCAGCAGGCTCTCGTCGCCCAGATGGCACAACAGCACCCAGTTGCTGATACTTCCAATAGCACTCCTATCTCCACCCCGGCAAACGTAAGTGGCAACGCCTTGGTCTCTTACGCCCTGCAATTTCTCGGTACCCCTTATGTTTGGGGTGGAGCGTCACCCGCCGGTTGGGATTGCTCCGGGTTTGTTCAGTATATCTATAGTCAATTCGGCGTAAGTCTACCTCGGGTTTCTGAGGCCCAAATTAACGTGGGTACCCCAGTTACTGATTTACAGCCTGGCGACCTAGTATTCTTCAGTTCTGATGGACCAGGTGCCTCTCATGTCGGCATTTATATCGGTGGAGGTAGAATGATTAATGCCGAAAATCCCCGGAAGGGAACGAGAATTGAATTTATACATGACGGTTATTGGGGGTCGAGTTATGCCCCGTATTTAGGTGCCCGGCGTATAATCCAATAACTTGCTAAAATCCGAACTATCAATTATTACAAAGTGCTCAACTAAATTGTTGAACCCCGGAACAGCTTGCTACTGCTTCGGGGTTCTTATTTTTTATTCACATCCTATTGGCCTAGGTAAGGCCGTACGCCTTTGCCAAAATATGTACCGGGTGTAATGTCGTTACCCCTGAACCATGCTCTATTTGGGTCCGACATGCCCCACACTCACTACAAACTAGTGTGAACTCTCCAGTTTCGAAACCATATTTTGCCCGCGCGAACAGCCCGCTGCCAATCTGCATTGCTAAATTATATTTTTCCAGTTTAAAGCCAAAACTTCCGGACAACCCGCAACACCCAGCGTCCAATTCTGAGATTTTTACCCCGAGTACCCTGCTTAACAGTCGAACCGACGGAGTTCCAATACCCTGGGCCTTTAAGTGGCACGGCGCGTGATACCCCACTGCCAGATCAACGTGAGCAAAACCGGTGTGTAACTCGCCTTGTCGATATAATTTCCAAAGGAACTCAAACAGATCATAGGTTTGCGCACCAACCTGCTTGGCTGCAGGCACATCCAGCCGTGGATATTCGGCTTTTAACGCTAACCCGCAACTGGGACAGGCGGTAATGATCGGGTAACCCTGCGCTAAATATGGTTGCATTAGCGCTAAATTATAGCGGGCATTGCCGCTGGCCCCTGCAAAATCTCCATTTGCCTCGCGTGGCACGCCGCAGCAACGAAACTTCGGAATGATTACTTCAAAGCCGTTATGCTCCAGTACCCTGACTACTGCTTCCCCAGTCGTTCTGTCGTTATAGTTGATAAAACAGCCCGGGAAAAAAACTACCCTTTTCTTAACGCCGCTCTTCCCCCGGTTCAAACCGGTATAACGCTCTTTCCCGGCGACAAACCGCCGCTGGTAGGCTGGAAAGGGTGCTTCACTGCTGAATTTCAGCACTTTTCTCAGGGCAAGTCGCGTAAGCGAAAGCCGCAATACTGAGTTAGTCAGGCCGGGCCAAATGGTACCCAATCTGCCAATATAGTCAACTCGCCCTAAAACCTTATCCCGGAGTGGGGCCTTCCCGTTGCCCCGCTTCGTTTCTTTTGCCCGCCTAATTATATCCGTAATTCTAACTCCAAAGGGGCAAGTCAACTCACATGTTTTGCAGTTAGAACAATAGTCTAACCACGTAGAATCAAGGCTTTCCCCCTCGAGGCGAAACCGCTCAGCATCCGGTCCGGCCAACTTTGGTCCGGGAAATAACGGATTAACCGCGGCCACCGGGCACTCAGCAGTACACCCGCCGCATTTTATGCAATTATCAAGATTAAACGCTCGTTCTTCCCGGGTATTCTTCATTAGAACCTGCTTCCTTTTTAAGCTTTACGTTAAATCAACCCTCCGGCTAAATACCCCGATGCCAGCGATACACCACCGCCGCATTTTTCTAACCAAGGGTCCCAATGTGCTAACATCCGACCGGTAACCATAACATTATTAACTGCCACTTGGCCATTAGGCCTTAATGGTCTAAGGTTTTTATCAACCTCAACTCCTACCTTGGCATAGGGCTGTTCGCCTAAAAACTCAGTCCTCGTCCAATCATCCGGTACATAGAGGGGTAAACCAAACACCTTTTCTGCAGCGCCGCGATTGTCGACTTCAATTCCACCGCTGAACGTGCCTCCACTAGCCAGCACATAATGCCTTGCGCTTATCCGGATTGTTTTTCCCTTGCTCTGCACAAGAATCCTCCGGCATTCCCCGCTTTGCATATCTGCCCCGGTGACTTCAACCCCTTGCAGCAATTCTCCGCCCAAGTCTTTGAATTTGTGAACTAAGGCCGTCGCTAACGCCCGGCCGGCAGCGGTAGGTGGGAAAGCAGTCATTTCCACGACCGGAAACGAAACCTCAGCCTGGATACAGTCAGGCAAAGAGCCCGAACTCTGCATGGCAGCGGTTGAAGTATCGCAGAAACGGGCAGACAGGCTGGGGAAGACTACAGCCAACGATAAGGCTTCTTTTTTCATCTCTTTTTCAATCCTGCCAAAAAACTGCCCTAAACTCTGCCTCCCCATCGCTGTATCCCAAAAATTCGCGTAATCGACGCCCTGAATACTTTTCCCCGCAGTTAACCAGGGCGCAAATCTTTCCGGTTTTACCGGTAGGCCGGTGACTACCGCCATCGGTAAACTTCTCTGTAAATTAGCAATTATCAAAGATGGGAAAAAATCTTTTAACCCGGCCGGGGCAATCACCAGTACCCTGCCCGCTGACTTTAACCGGCTAGCCTCAAACCCTCTTGGCGCAAGGCTTGCTGATCTAAACTCGCCAAACGGTGTAAGCACGTCTGTTGCTTGTCCCCACTTGCCTGTGTACTCTGGAAATAATCTTTTAAAATAAGTAAAACTCTTTTGAATCAGGGCATTACTCAATAACGTATAGGGATGCTTAGGCGTATTCGCCAACCTTTGTACGTCGCCAAAATCCAAGGCACCGGTGGCATAGTTCAGACTGCTGGCACCCTTAGTTATGATTAATACCCGCTTTCCCCGCTCAGCCGCGGATATCCCCGTAACCAGTCCCGACAATCCACCGCCGATTATCACTGCATCCCACATCTATTCTTCCTCCTCAGCGTTGAGGTTCAAAACGCAATTATAAACAGCCCTGGCGAGTTCCGTTTCTCGAATCTGTGAGCCATATAAGACTGGACGGATTCCTTTCCAGCGTTGGTCTAAAAACTCCTTGAGTTCACCGCGCAGGGATTTGTATGACCTGCCTTTCTCCCATAGGAGTGGAATTGCTCGGTAAGTGCAAAATGCCCCTTGGCATGTTCCCATTCCGAGCCGTGTCTTCCGGCGAACATCAGCCAGGTGATGCGAATCTGGATCCGCAATTACTGCTTTCACCTCTGCCATAGTGACCATTTCACATTCACACAGCAGTTGAGCCTGCTGTGGATCACGCTTAATTTCAGCCAGTATGGTTCCCGCCTGTTCTCCTTGCCGATAGATTAATTTTTCCGCTGCAGGATGTGGCAAGAGCTTTACTGTCGACTCCGGCAAGGTGACGGTTGCCGTTGACAAACTTTCTATCGCCGTACGTGAAGGGACAGAGTTTCCCAGTTTTCGACTTACCCAATCCCCTGCCCTTTCCGCCATCAACCGATAGGTTGTGAATTTACCGCCAACAACACTCAGTAGACCGTTTACCTCGCCCAAGGCCTCGTGGTCAATCAGAGCGAAATTACGGCTTACCCCTCTGCCATCTTCCGGCCCCCCATTTCCCTGATCACCGCCGTACAATGGCCGAACACCGGCGAAAGCACGGATTACCCTAAACCGGGCGAGGTTCGGCACAACTTCGTCACCAAGCGCTAACAAGCGATTCACCTCAGCAACAGAAGGGGAATTATCGGCAGGATCAATTACCGTGTTTGAGGTAGTACCGAGAATAGTAATCGTCTCATGCGGCACAAAAATATCTCCGTCTCCCGGTTGGCGAAGACGGTTAATCACCCGCCGAAAAATTCGCTGATTAAATGCCAGCAGTGCGCCTTTATTACAAATTACCTGTAGCGAAGCGCCTGCCGGTTTTAGCAATTCACCGGCCCAGGCCCCGGTAGCATTAACCAGAATCTCCGCATGAGCCACAAACTTCTCTCCGGTAATCACATTTTCTCCGACTACACCGACGACACGCTTACCCTCAATTAACAGCCGGTTTACGTTATGGTAGGTGTAATACCTTCCTCCATATTGATAAGCTGATTTGGCATTAGCCCATATCAGTTTAAAGCCGTCAACCACGGCATCCGACACCTCAAAAACGCGTAACACCTGCTTACTCAGCAATGGTTCCCGCCGTTTGGCCTCACCGGCTGGAATTTCGCGCACAGCAATATTGGCTTGCGCACATCCGGACAACCATTTCTCCAGAAATATCGGGTCGTCTTCTTCTTTCTGCACAAACCACCCGCCGGTGTTTACAATACATTCCGGGGCAATTTGCTGCAAAATCGTATTTTCCCGGGAACACTCCACAGCGGACTCCGGATCGTTAACCACATAACGCGCGCCACTGTGGAGCAGGCCATGGAAACGTGAACTTGTTCCCTGTGCCAAATCGCCCCGTTCAAATAAGCACGCCGAAATACCCCGCATGCTCAAATCGCGTAGTATTCCTGTTCCTGTTACCCCTCCACCGACTACAATTACTTGCGCATTATACTCTTTCATCCTTGTCCCCCGTAAAAAACGACAAAAGCCACTGGGGAAACGCCTCTTGCGCTTCCAACAGTGGCTCTCTTATACTCCAGCCGAAATATCAAGTTTGTATCTGCGAATACCTAAATCATTTCTTATATTAAGGCAAAAAGTTGTTTAGGTCAAACGTATATTCCATAGGTTCCGCCTGCTCGCAGTAATTGCGGTCAGTCCATTGGCTAGAGCAACACGTACATCTTGTTCAGAGCGCAGGAGACCACCACCTAAAATACTGGCATCAGTGACCTTCTGAAACTCCTCAATCGCAAACTTAGGAACCGTTGCCGGTAAAATTTCAATCGCATCCGGATTAACCCGTTTAATCACCTTAACCCCGGTACGAATTGCTTCAGAATCAATTAAAAAGAGGCGCTGTACGTTTAACATCTTGTTCTCTTTGGCATAGTTGAGTAACTGTGACTTGACGGACACAACCCCCGCAAGCCCCATTCTTTTTAAATAGGCTATTCCCGCTGCGTCTTTACCAATACCCTCCATCAAGTCAACATCCGCAAGCATCAGCTTGTTGGGATACCTTTGACTCTGCTTGATTACGGGCTCAAGCGTATTAATATCTGCCCCGAGTAAAAAGACAACGCGAATCCATGCTTTACTTAAAACTTCCGCCAAATCCTCAGTATGTTTTAACGCCGGTACAATCGGATTCGCTGCTAAAACTTGCTTAAAATTCATTGTAATTTTTATTTTACCCCCCTAAAAATAAAACTAATGACGTATTTACATTATGAACAGGTTTTCACTCTACATAGAAATGGAGAAAATGACATGAAAAAACTTGCTGTACTTATTACAACCGGAGCTTTCCTCCTGGTACCCCTCTATTCTACAGTAGCTTTAGCCGATACCACCACTACCGATACCACTACTTCGACGGTAGTAAATGATACTACCACAGCATCTACCGCTTTACCGACCACTACCGACTCTTTAGCAGCGACAACGGACCAGAGTGCAACAACGACGCCGAGTACAACTTCAACCACGCAAAACAGTGTTACCGTGGTTGATACCAATGGTCAAGCGGTTGAACCAGGAATTCTACCCGGTTCTCCCTTTTACTGGCTGGAAAATCTGGTTCAGAAACTTGAGCTGGCCTTAACCTTCGGCCCAGAAAACAAAGCAAAATTATCCGAAAACCAGGCGTTGCAGAAACTGGCGGATGCTGAAGCGCTTGTTCAACAAGGTAACCAACAACAAGCCCAGCAGGCCCTATCCGAGTACACCGCCAAAATTGCCGCTGCCCAGAATTTTCTTTCCCAGGTTCAAGACCCGAACTCCACGACCGCCCAGCAATTACAAACTGCACTAAGCCAAACAAACGCAGCCAATATCCGGGTACTCAGCGGCTTGCTGGATAAACTCCCGCCGCAAGCTGCCCAAAAGATTGCGCTTAACATCGTTCGGGCCATGGAACGAGACGTAAATAAGCTTAGCCGTGAGCAAGGACGTGTAACCGGTGATTCAATATCCTTGAGTACTCCGGATACGAGTGCAGTAAACTATGGCCAACCGGTAAAAAGTAAAGAACAAGCCCTTCATAAACAGTTACCGCTGCAAGCAAACCCCAAAGCAAAGAGTAACCATCAGTCAATAAAATCAGCGGTTAAAGGTAATAACCCGACTGAAACCTATATGTCTGACGATCAGACTAACCAAAAAACAGAAGGCAGTGCCTCAGTCCAATCTCAGACTTCCGCTCCTTCCCATCCTGGTAACCAGTCCGCCTATGGCCAGGCACAAGGACACGAGAGTGAAAAAGGTGACGTAAACGGCAACGGCAAAAATCATGCGCAAAAATAAACGGCCGCTTGGCTTATCCGTGAAAAGTCACTAAAATATATCCTATGGGGTCCACTGCGGAACGCAATTGGACCCCCTTTTTAAATCAGCGATATTTTCCCGCTAACAGGAGGAAGACCATGTCGGAATGGCGTTGCTCATGGGTCGACCTTCAGGCCGACCCTCAGACACGTGAAGCGTTTCTAAAAGAGTCTCAACCCTTTGTCCGCCATGTCGCGTGTCGTATTTGCGGGCGGGTCCTGGAATGGGGCAAAGATGAGGAACTTTCAGAAGGGTTATTAGCGTTCAACGAAGCAATTGACCGTTTCGAACAAGATCGCGGAGTACCCTTTCTTGCCTATGCCCGCCTGTTGATTAAACGCCGCCTGATTGATTATTTCCGCCGTGAGAAGCTGCTTGAAACTCCCCTCGATAACGATGACCTTGGCAGAACTGTTGACCTCAAGTTTAGTGTCGAAGAGTATAAACAGACTGAACAAAACAACGAACGAGCGAGTGAAATTAAAGAGTTCGCCCAAGAACTAAACTGCTTTGGGCTAAACTTCAACGACTTGGTTCAAGCCTCACCCAAGCACCGCGATACCCGGGAGAAATTACTAAATGCAGCTTATGAATTGGCGACTGACCCTCTGCTGTGGTCGCAAGTCGAACAAAAAGGCAGAGTTCCCATCCAGGCACTTGCTCATAAAACCAAGCTACATCTCAAGGTCCTAGAACGAGGTCGAAAATTTTTGCTTGCTTCTGCCCTACTCATCGCCCACAGGTACAACTATGTATATTTACGGGAATACGTACTCCCGCCGGAAAGAAGGGAAAGCCAATGAAATCACTCAAAGGCGTAGTGTTAGAGAAATCGGGTCTTAACTATACTGTGCTCCTGGCAGACGGCTCTTTCCGACGGATACACAGACTATCTGGTGCTGAAATAGGTCAGGAGATTACGGTCAGGCCTTGGTTGGACATGCGTAACATCAAGGTTTTAGCCGGCGCTGCAATGTTATTACTGATGCTTGGCACGGCATTTGTCTGGCAGCTCTGGCAGGCGCCAAATGCTGTTGCAATGCTCTCTCTTGATATTAATCCCAGTCTCGAACTAGCGCTTGATTCCGGATCGCATGTGGTTACAACTAAACCACTAAACCCTGATGCCAAACGGCTTTTATTGGGTTTGGACTTAAAAGGCGAAACCGCAGCACAAGCTGTTCAGCAAATAATTACCAGAGCAATCGCCCTCCACTTCCTGACTGTGAATCATTCCTGGGTTGTGGTCGGCGTGTCCCCGATTACAGGCGATACGAAACAGGCAACATCACTGCCTAATGCCAAAGTTATATCCGCCCAGATTACCACTGCTGCGCAAGCGAGCGGACTGTCAGTTCAGGTAGCTGCTTTTCAGGTGACGGCTGGCGAAGCCCTTGCAGCCCAGCAAATGAACCTTTCCGCCGGAGAATATGCCCTGTGGCAGGCGGCAAACAAGGCTGGCATTACGATCCCATTCCAAGCTTTGAAAAACACAGCTAATCGCCTTAAGATATTGGATCAACAAACGGTGCAGCATCAAATTGCCGGGGAGAGCGATAACGCACTCACTGCAAAGCAGGGACAACCTCCGGCCAGCAACGGGAACAGTAGTGTTGCCCGTCCTTCCCAAAATCCGGAGCCCGCTGCCCCTTCGACCCAGTCACCAAGCAAGCAATCGAACTCTGCTGCTGCCCGGCAAGGCAGCGGCATATCAAAAGATCTGCAGCAACCCGCCAACACGACCCAACCGAAGCAACAAAGCAATAATAACAACCCGACAAGCGGGGATACTGCGCATCAGAACAAAAAGGACCTCACGGGTCACACTACCCATGGCAATAGATAACGCCTATTGACAGTACCTTCGGCGATATGATAATTTAATTTTGAACTTAATGCAACCATCCAGGTGCCCTTACGAGGGATAATAGGGAAGTTTGCTCAAAAGCAACTGCTTTTGAAAACAACGCGGTCCCGCCACTGTAGTCGGTTAGCCGCCAGTTGTCACTGGTTTTACCGGGAAGACACTGGCACAAGGCGATGAGCCGTTAGCCAGGAGACCTGCCCGGATGAGACACGCCCGCGGCTTGGCTTAAATAACTGAGATGATGGAAAAGTCTCCAGCCTTTTATTAGGTTGGAGACTTTTTTTAATAAAAACTTATTATGAAAGGATGACCATCATGTCTAATACTACCGTACTTAGGCACAGTAAAACACGACGCCTAACTTATCTAGCAGTCTTTATCGCGCTTTCCACTGTGGGTGCCAACCTGAAAATCCCCAGTATCACCGGAACGCCGGCCTTTGACTCATTCCCTGCTTTTCTGGCCGCTTTACTCCTTGGTCCCGGCGATGCCGCAATTATCGGAGCTTTAGGGCATATGCTCACAGCCCTAACAGCCGGCTTTCCACTCACTATCCCCATTCATTTGGTGATTGCCGTTGGAATGGCGGGGATAGTCGCTTTGTTTTCAGTCGTATCGCGTCGTTCTCTCTGGCTTGGGATAATTGTAGGCCTTATTCTCAACGGCATTATTTTTCCGGCTCTGTTTATTCCCATCCCAACCTTTGGTAAACCATTTTTTCTTGCTATGATAATTCCCCTGTTAATTGCCTCTGCGTTTAATATCGCTCTTGCAGAAGTCGTCTTTCGACCATTAAGCCGGGTAATATCACCTAGTTACGTTAAAGGTCATCAGGGACAAAACGCATGAACCCCCCAGTAATTCCACAGCCATACCGTTACCGGGATTTAACCATTATTGATGTCGCCGAGGGCAAAAATATTGTCATCGCCTGTGACTCTTCAGGGGCAATCGGTCCAAAACAGAACGACATTATCAAAGTACCTGGTTATATACTCGGCCGTTTCAGCGCGCGTGTTGCCCTAATGGAGGTTCTTGCTGCCGGTGCTTGGCCGGTGTGTGTAGTTAATACTTTGTGCGTCGAACCTAGTCCTGCCGGAGAGGAAATAAGCCAAGGCGTCGCTGATGAAATCCGCGTCTTAGGAATTGACCCAAGTCAGGTTCTCACTGGCAGTACTGAGAAAAACATACCAACTACCCAATCCGGCATTGGAATTACCGTTGTCGGCGTAGCACACTCGCCAGAGCTTAGGATCAACCGCCTGCAAAAAAGGAGATTTCCTTGCCGTATTCGGTATTCCTAAGGTTGGCAGTGAAGTCTGCTTGGA
>DATAMA010000129.1:0-9972 GCA_036260765.1 Desulfobacteria bacterium
CCATACCAGATTTCGTTTTAGTCTAAATTGCGAAGAAGTAATTAGAAATTTCGAACATGGCACACCCTCTGCTAAGGAAAGACTAGCAGCAGCCGGCAAAGTATTGCAAGCAGGTTACCCATTGGGGTTTATTATTGCGCCTCTTTTTCGATTCGAGAACTGGGAAGATCAATATACCGAACTATTTATTTCATTATCCGAGCGTTTAAGGCAAAACCATCCAGACAAGTGGTCCGCGACACAACTTTCTTTTGAATTTATTACACATCGATTTACCACTCGCGCTAAGTCAAACATTCTTAAGGTCTTTCCACACACAAGTTTACCGATGGACGAGACTAGCCGTAAATATAAATTTGGCCAGTTTGGTTATGGGAAATATGTCTATCAACCCGAAGAAATGGCTGAATTCAAATCTCTTCTCCTACACCTGGTGGATAACTATTTCCCCGGGGCCGGAATAGAGTACTTTGTCTAGTTGCATTCATTTCTGTTCTCCTACAACAGAACTTTTCTCAGGCCGTCCACATCCTCAACGATGTAGGTAGGATGTTCTTGTTCCAGTTCTTCCGGGGAACCAAATCCATATAAGACACCGATAGAATCAAGGCCTGATTCTTTGGCCCCAATAACATCATATTTCCTGTCCCCAACCATAACCACATTCTCACTGCTGTCCAATCCACACTGGGTTAGGGCATAGGCAATAACCTCACCTTTGATCATGCGACTCCCATCTAAATTGCTCCCGGCGATAAAATAGAGATATTTAGTTAATTGAAAATAATCTAATATCCGCTCAGCAAACACAGTAGGTTTTGAGGTCGCAACAACCAGTTTTTTGCCGCGGTTATACAATTCTTCAAATAGTTCCGGTATCAATGGGTAAACTTTGTTTTCGAAAATACCCTTGACCGCAAAATATTCCCGATACTTTTTAATCGCAAGTGTAGCCTTGTCATCATCAAAGCCGTAATACTCCATGAACGAATCCTTAAGTGGCGGCCCAATAAACTTTTTTAAATTTTTTATATCTTTTTCAATTATGCCAAAGTATTTTAACGCATGTTGAATTGAGTTAATTATTCCTTCTTGCGAGTCAGTCAGGGTTCCATCTAAATCAAATAAAATTACATCATATGTTTTTGTTGTCACTTTTTAGTCATTTCCTCCTTTTACTCGTACATTACAATTTTAGTTGTTTTCCCGCATAAAAAAAACCGTCGAACGAAGTATTCGGCGGTTTTTTTAGCTATTTAGGCTAAATATCTACGGGCAACCTCAGCATAAAAAGAAATAGCCCTAAGATACTTGTCTATTTCTACATATTCATTGGGTTGATGCATCAACTGAACATTTCCAGGACCCCAGATCACTGTCGGCAGTGTCCCCCCGGTCGCGGTCGTGAAGACTGATGCGTCTGTATAGAAGTAGACCCCTTTAGGTTCAGCCTCTAACCCAAATGATTTTGCGGCAAATACTCTAAAAATCAACATTTTTTAGTAGATGTTTTAATTTGCTTCATTATCCGCTTTTTGCTAACTTATTTGTCGATTTATGCTGTTTTATGACAATTATGGCAAGCATCAGTCCCCTGCTGCGCAGGGTCCTGTCTACAACCACTGCCGTAGACCAGGGGAATGACAAATTGTTCACCGGTGACCCTGTTGAAAAGATACCACTGCCGGCCCTGATGCCGGACAAATGGTAACTCTTCTCCCTTGTGGGTTAAACCGATTTCCTTCCCCACCGCCAATTTCGGAAATACCGGGTTGGTTATTCCTTCCTCAAAGGCTAAATCGCTGTTACTGACAATCAGCTTGCTGAGAGGAGGACTGTAGATTGTCCCATGGCAATCCTGGCATTGAATATGCACCGCGCGATATTCAGACGTATAGAGGTGACCGTCGCCCATCACATCTTGCCTGGTATGGCAGTCAATACAATCCAGGCTGACTTCGCACCGCGCAAATACTTCTCCCGGGACATAATAATCCTTAACTCTGTCTTGCCCATTTTGATCATTGCCCTGCCAATGATTAATAACCGTGGACAAGTCTGACCGTGGAGTAAACTGCATCTTAATCGGATCATGCCAACCCTGATTGTGGCATTGATTGCACTGGGTAAAGGGAATCCGGGTAGTTAAGCGGTGACTGCTGCCCAAACCTTTCTGGGTACGAGATATGGTGACATCTCCCCCGCAATAAGTATGCGATGGATTAGTAAGCACATGACAAGTTGCACACCCGTTGCCTGGTACGTTCTCCTTAACAGGCGCAGTCTGATTGCCTGTAGGTTTCTGCCCCGGCAGGACGAACAACGGTAAATAGCCCCCGGCCTGGTGGCATTGATGAAGACAATTTTGCTCGAACCTGGCCTGACGTTGATTGCCATTTAACGGATTGTGATATTGCTCGGCCGGCTCGCCGCTTCCCAGTCCCGGCACTACTGCACCTTTATCCAGGCCAAACATCTGGCGTACCACACTTAGTTCACCCGCTTTGGTTGCCATCAAGGATGTTTTTACTAAATCAACTTCGTTTTGCGCCAGTACGTTATTGCCGTTATGACACGTCTGCCCGTTAGGTCCTCTGCCACCGCAGCTTAAGGATGCCACACTAAGTCTGTCCGGGTGACCCTGACCGTACCAGTCTGCATGGGCTGTGTTTAAATCCAGGGATAAACCGTTTCCGCCATGGCAAACAGTACAGCCAAATGTGTTGGACGGGTGAGAAGCGGATATTTCCTCGAGCCCCAGATGACAGGTTTGACAGCGTTCTACCCGACCGTCAGGTAGAACCAGACTGACAATTTGCGGTTTTCGCTTTTGCCACTGGGAAATCTGCTCCTCTAGCTCCGCCTTTTTCTGTGGGAGAGAAGTCACCCGCAGCTTTGTATGTAGCTGGGTAATCTGTGCCTGAAAGTATTCTTTTTGGTACTTGGCCCAGGTCGGATTGGCAGTGCAGATTAAACTTAGTACGACTGTACCGAACAGTAGCAGACTCCCCAGAGAGAACAGCCATAATTTTTTGTCCATTTTTAACGCCACCAGTATTCCTTAACCATAAACCACAATAATAGCAACGCGCTGACAACGAGCAGACTAAAAAAAAGTCCCCGCGCGGCAGCGCTGCCGATAGCCTTACTTATCCAGGGATAACCCAGCAAAAAAATTATTGCCGCCAAAGGCAGGAGTACGGCCCCCAGCCAAGGCGGCAAATAAAGCAACAATACCTGGATTGGCCCAAAAATCCACGGGGCAATCGTGTGGGTAGCAGCCGGTGCCTGCGGGGAAGTGCCCACCGCTGCCGGTAGCATCAAAGCCAGGATAATAGTGGCCGCCAAAAACAGAACCGAGGCGATACCTTCTTTTTGCCAAAGCTGTCTGCCTGGTACCCGATCCATGGCATCTTCCTCCTATAGTGGCCGGACGCACCCATCACGGCGAACCCGCCAAAAATGATACACTTGTAAATTAAATACGGCTCCAGGTAAAGCAACACAATGCCATACATAAATGATTAAGGTACTCCCGCTCAAAACGGCAGGCTGGCCGAACAACATTTGGGCCAAGCCCGGTCCTACTCCCGGCACAAGCTGCAGGATATGCACGGCTACAGTGGCCGCGGCGCCGCATTCCTGAGAACCCCGTAAAAGATAACCCGTAAAATCTAAAACTACGGTCAGCACCAGCAAGCTTACACCAATAAGCCAATTAAGCTCTCGGGGGGGACGATAAGAATGAGTCCAGACTACTCTGACCATGTGTAAAAGTACCGTCACCACCATGATTTGCCCGGCCCAGTAATGCAGGTCGCGCAGGACTGCTCCATAGGGAATTACGGATGCCAGATTGAGTAAACTCGGATAAGCCCCGGACTCGCCAGGCTGATAGTGAAACATCAATAACAAACCTGTAATCAGCAAAACCACAAATGAAAGAAATGATAACCCGCCCAAGCAAAAGGTATACCAAACAGAATCTGCTCCGGCTGGAAGAGTGTGCGCCCGCAAATGAGTAAAAAAATTTGCTTGCTTTGATACTTTTGGTGTCATAGCGTCCGCGCATCCATTGCTACGTTTTGAGCAGTATTAATGATTAACGCTCCATTAGCTTCTTTGTGGATGGCAACACGCTGCAAGGCTTTGGGCGCCGGTCCGGCAGCCGGCCGGCCCTCCTCATCATAGGCACTGCCATGGCAAGGACAGAGCCACTTTTTTTCAGCTGGTTTGAAAGTTACTTCGCAACCGAGATGAGTACAGGTTGCCACTAAGGCCGTGTAGCCTGTTGCATCTTTTTTTACCCACACCCGGCTAGCCGGTACATGGAACCAAATCTTACCTATCATTGAGGGGTCTTGGACAGTAATCATGGCTGACTGCGTACTATCCGCTTGACTGGTCAAATACTCAGTGAGCGGCCAAAGGCTCAACACTCCGGCTGAAAGTAGGCTAAACCAGCCAAGGCGCAAGAGCAGGCGCCGCGAAATTCGGCCATCGGCAGCATCCATAATTACCTTCCTCCCTACCTATTGTTATACACCTATACCCCAACACAACCTAGCGCACCCAGCCCGTCCACTGTCCGGCATAAGTAATCACGTAACGCACAAAGAAGCCGCCAAAGAGCACCAGAAAACTGCTCCCGATGGCCAGAGATCCTGCCCATTTAGCGGAAACTTTTCCTTTTAGTTCGCCGGTTTCCAACACAAGAGGTATCACGAGACCGCAAATAACAATTAAAAGCCAAAACATCCAAGCGTAGTGCCCGTACAACAGCTGAGCAAAGGCTTGGCGCTGACTTAACGTACCCAGTTGAGCAGACAGGCCCATGGCTGCAAACAGAATTAACTCGATTACCACCAAGACTACGTCTACAACAGTCAAGATATGCAACTCATGATGCTTGGCCCGCCAGCGCCGGCTTAGACTGCCCGCCAGGATGACAGCAGCAATACCGGTAGAAAAAGCTGAAACCAGGAAAAGTTCCGGTAACAAGGGGGTTTGCCACAGGGGACGTGCGGCTGCATTCAGCAATACGCCTGTATAGGATGCCACTATCACTGCTAAAATCGGCATGACTTTGGCCAACAACCGCTGCCAGTGTACAGCCCGCTGCGGCTGACTCCAAAACTGATAACGCTCAGGCAGCCACAGGTAAAAGTAAACCAAACTTAGCAGGGTGAATAGGAGAATTGACCAACTACCGTACGACATGGGTGATTTGACTTGCAACTGGAGAAAAAGATGATAGAAATTAAACGGACTCCCCAGATCAAGCAGCAGCATGCCGGTTCCCAAGGCAATGGGGAAAGGGGCAATATAAGCTCCCCAGCGGCCAATCCTAGCATATTTTTCGCCGCCAAACAGCAAGGCGCTATTAGATGTTACCATGGCCCCGGCACTTAACCCGGCGGTAAAAAGATAAATTACGATTAACATTCCCCACGCAAATTCGTTGTGCATAGTTTCCTCCTTTAAGGCAATTATTTACCTTCAGGAATTTCCGACACCGGCACATCGATATAGTAAATGTTAGGCCCGGTCCCCGCATCGGTTAACAACCGGCGAACTGGGTAAAGATCTAACAATTTAGCTACTACACTATCCGGGTCGTTAAGATCACCTGCCTGGCGTGCCTTGCCCAGACAGGTTTGCACACAGGCCGGCTGTAATCCCTGCTCCAACCGTTGGATACACAAAGTGCATTTATCAGCTTTACCTGTGTTCGGATTGAGGAAACGGGCGTCATAAGGGCAAGCCTCTACGCAATATTTGCAACCGACACATTTAGCGTCCTCTACCAAAACAATGCCGTCAGAGCGCTTATATGAGGCCCCGGTCGGACAAACCGCTACGCAGGACGGACTGTCGCAATGCATGCAGTTGCCCGGTTCAAAGCTCTGCTTAACTTTAGGGAACCGCCCCTTTATTCCACTATTTGTCACCCAATTGCGCGAGTAACCAAGGGGTGCCTGGTTTTCAGCGCGGCAGGCTACCATGCAGGCATCACAATCAATACAGCGCGAGGTAATGATGACAAAACCCATTTTAACTGCCATATCCATTTTCCTCCTAAGCCTTGCTTACAGTTACAAAGGTTTGGCTCAAAGCGGAACTGCCGGAAATAGGATCCGTCAGAGCCTTATGCAAAGCCGAGTCACTGGCTCCACGTCCATAAGCTGCCTTAAGCCCTTTGCTGATATGGCCAAAGCCGCCGACCATAAACACACAATCCGGTCTGATCCCCTCAGTGACATAAGCTTTAATCCGTATTTTGCCAACCTCACTCGCTACAATCAGTTCATCATCGTTAGTTACCCCAAGCTGTTGTGCTGCGCTGGTGTGGATCCAGGCCTTATTTTCCGGGAAAACCTCCAAAAGCCAGCGGTTGTTCTGGGTAAACATCTGGCTATGTTGTGCGGTCTTGCCTGTTAGGAGATAGAACTGCCCCTTAGCCGGTTTCGGCGGTTCATCCCAAGTAGGCACCGCTTTTTTCCCCATCTGAGCCATAACGCTTGAAGAGATTTCAATCTTGCCGCTGGTAGTTTGAAAGGCAAAGTCCTTCGAATGGTCTACCTTAAAGTTCGCTACTTCGTAGTAACCTTTTTGTTCTAGTTCCTCCAGACCAACCCCGAATGGCTGTAACTGTTGAGTCAGCAAGTCCTTCTCATCTTTGTAAGGCAAGAAATCTCCCAGTCCCAACCTGTCAGCCAGTTCCTTATAAATCATCAAGCTGCTCTTGGTATCATAAAGCGGATCAATGGCGGGCTGACGGATAAAAATCTTGTTACCGATGGGAATCAAGCCGTCATAGCGTTCGAGATAACTCGATTCCGGTAAAATTACATCGGCATAATAGGCAGTGTCATTAGCCTGAATGTCGATGACAGCGACAAAATCCAGCTTCATCAACGCATCGATTGTCTTTTGCCTTTCCGGGATTGAAAGCACGGGATTCTGCCGGGAAATCAGCCAACCACGGGCTTGGTACGGCTTGCCGGTCAGGATGTTATCCCGCATGGTCTGAATAACACCGAAAGCAAACGGTACCATCGGATATAACCAAGGTACGCCGTCCAAGCGGATCCCCTGTGCCGGGGGAAAAGTCGGATGCGCAATTGTACCCAGTTGAGCCGTATTAACACTCTGGTCCGGAATAAGACCGCCCGGTTGAGCCCAGTTGCCAACCAAAGCATTCAGTACCGCGATGGCCCGTTCAGACTGAAAGCTGTTAATAAAGTTGGATGTCCGCCAGTTTGGGTGAGCAATTGCCGCTGGAGCCGCTGCCGCAAATTCACGCGCAATTCGCCTGATCGTAGTTGCGGGGATTTCCGTCTGTCCTTCGGCCCATTCCGGAGTATACCTGACAACCTCTTTCACCAGATCATCAAAGCCTTGAGTATAGCGCTGTACGAAAGCCTGGTTATAGAGTTTTTCTTTGACCACTACATTAAGCAAAGCGAGGAAAAAGGCTAGATCCGTACCAGGACGAATCGGCAGCCATTCTGCCTTTGCGGCAGTTTTACTAAAACGCGGGTCCAAGACGATAACCTTAGCTCCTCTGGCCACCATATCGATCATTTCCTGGGTCTCAATATTAGAAATACCCTCAGCCAGATTTCGTCCGGAAAAAATCATATAGTTGCAGTTGCGATAATCCGTTCCTGGCTGAGCCACCCCATATGTATAGAGGAAACCCGTAGTCATGGCGTTAAAACAAAGGCTGCGCTGCGTTCCATAGTTCGGTGAGCCATAGGCTTTAAACAATATTTCAAAGAACGGCTGGGACAAATTATCCGTAGAGTTGAACATCATTGCTTTTGCGCCATACTTGTCCTTGATCTGTTTCATCTGCTCAGCCGTATAACTTAAAGCCTCATCCCATGATGCGCGACGCCACAGTCCGCTCCCCCTTTCCCCCGCCCGGATAAGCGGAAACTTAATCCGGTCCGGACTGTACAGGGTTTCAATGCCGGCATTGCCCCGCGGACAAAGCCGACCCAAGTTTTGCGGGTGAACTGGGTTGCCCTCGAGTTTTCTAACCACACCGTCTTCAACCCGGGCAACTATTCCGCAACGCCAAACGCATTGTTCGCAAATTGAAGGTACATACCGAATACCCTGGTTCGCGGTACTCTGGACCGTGCTATCCGCACCATAACCCAAACCCAGATCCCACAAACCGCTTAATGCAGCTACTCCAAGGGCTGCCGCAGCCGCGCTTCCCTTAATAAACTGGCGGCGGCTGAATAGTTGTTCCCACGTGTAAATCTTGGACACCATTTAGGCCTCCTTTCACAGGGAAGTATGGTGATTTACTATGTTTTCCTGTTTCTTTTCCATGATTTTGCTGCCTACATAAAACATCAGCGTGCATAGCACAAATAAAGCAATCAAAATCCAGTGGTTAATCTTCCATAAATCTGCCAATGTCTTTTGACCATATGAGGCATACGTCGAAATTTTCAGGAAGAATGATTGATAGCTGTAGCCAAATAAAATTCCGCCGAACAGAAAACCTAAAACACCCGGAATCAAATAATCCAAATTGCCTTGACCACACCCGGTGATCAAAGTACCCGGTCAGGTGCCGGCTAAGGCCATTCCCACACCAAATAACATGCCGCCAAACAAATTACCAAGGATATAGGTCGAACTGACTTGGTCCAGTTTTAAAGCGCCGAGGTCACTTAGTAAGTAAATTCCAACCAAGCCAACGGAAATACCGGTCATCATGAATTTCATAATAGTATTGTCTTTAAAGCGAAATTGGTTGACGATTTTGTGATAGTGACCTAATCCGGCCTTCTGGAGGGTAAGGGCAAAGAAAAACCCGATAATTAACGGAACTCCGTAAGTTGCCATTAATAATTCCTCCCATACAAAATCTTGGTAGTGATAATACCAGTTATAAATAAACCCCCGATGAAAATAAACCCTGCCGGTGACAGCTGCATTGACCCGGAAATCGCTAAACCGCTGGTACAGCCTCCGGCTACACCCGCCGCATATTCAATAATTGCGCCGCCAATAAAGATCAGAACCCAGCGTTTAAGACGGCTAGGGCCAAAGTTTTGCGCCCATAGTTTATCCGGTACCAGACGAAACCTGAAGTCGCCTGACCATAGACTGGAAACCGCAGCACCAATGAGCATCCCCACAAATAACATCACTTGAAAGCTTACGACCGGGGGCATCTGAAACTTGAAATACATACTGTTGGCCCAAGGCAAGTGAAAGGTCTTGCCTAAAATGCTGTCGATACTCTCCAGGCCGCCGGAAGAACCAATGGTTTTGTCAGCCAAGACGTATGATCCTATTGCTGCTAATCCAAGGATAAAGCCGGCAACCCAGGGTGACCAGGTTTTCTTCCTCATCCATTCGTTAATTAACACTGCTCATCCCGCCTTTCTGTTCCCGCATTACCCGGCTAACCTGGAATAATAATTCCAATTCACTTTCCCTTAATGCCTGAATCTGTGTCAGGAGGCTATCAGGAAGATTGACCATTGTCTGAAGAAGCTTTTGCCCATTACGGCCCCGTTTCAACAGTTCCTGAACCGCCAGTACAGTTTGCGTATCGCTACGCTGTAACTCATCGATTACTTCCTGTAACTCCGACGACATTTTGTTGAGATCAAGCAAATTCGCCTGACGCCGTGGCAGGTACGACCAGAGCCAAACTCCCTTTTTCCATCTCCACGCCATCATAGCCACGCCGAGCGCCAGCAAAATATCAATAATACCGAAGATCCAGGCTAGCCATGGGAATGAACCTGGTAGGTTTTTGTTAAAATCAATCAAGTCATAATGTGGGTTTGAGTTGCCGGGAACCGCCTGGGTGCCACCTGATTGAACCTGCGGAACTTGAGTAGCCGCTGCGGAAGGGGTAGCATTGGCTGAATTTCCTGCCGGGGCACTTTGTCCGCCGGAAGGAGTTGAAACATTCGAACCTCCGGCGCTGCC
>DATAMA010000132.1:0-2892 GCA_036260765.1 Desulfobacteria bacterium
GGATGTGGAATTGCCCTCTGGCACTGTCGGTGAGTTTCCCCTGGAGATGGCCGAGGAATTTGTCCGCGCGGTGGCGTTTAATGCCGGGATTACTTTGCACGTAAGGTTACTTGACGGCAAAAATACCCATCATATTTTGGAGGCCGTATTTAAAGCTTTCGGCAGGGCCTTAGGGGAAGCGGTTGAGCAAAACCCGAAAGTGAAAGGCGTTTTGTCCACTAAGGGCGTTCTTTAAGATAGCAGAACTCTTGGATGGAAAGGAGGAAGACATTTGATTGCAATCATTGACTACGGCAGGGGCAACCTGCGCAGTGTCCAAAAAGGGCTCGAAAGATTTGGCTATGAAGCGGTCATTACCAGTGATCCCGTGGATTTAGCCCAAGCAGACGGATTGATTCTCCCCGGAGTAGGCGCGTTTGCCGATGCAATGCAACAGCTGAAGAATCTGGGCTTAGTGGAGCCGATTAAGCAGGAGATTGCGGCCGGCAAACCCTTTCTGGGAATCTGTCTGGGCATGCAGGTATTGTTTGAGGTCGGCGAAGAATACGGTATCCATGAGGGCTTGGGCGTATTGCCCGGACGGGTGGTAAAGTTTCCACCGGGGCGAAAAGTACCGCATATGGGGTGGAATCAATTACATATTAAACAAACAAGTCCGTTGCTGGCCGGTTTCCCGGACGGCGGCGCCTGTTACTTTGTCCACTCTTTTTATGTGGCGCCGGATGCTGAGGATGTCGTACTCGCGACGAGTGATTACGGTTTTGAATTTGCGGCTGTAGTCAATCGCGAGAATGTCTATGGCGTTCAGTTTCATCCGGAGAAAAGCAGCGATTTAGGGTTAAAAATCTTAAATAATTTTGGGGGAATGGTGGCCAAATGATTATCTTTCCAGCGATCGATTTACGGGCGGGCAAAGCCGTCAGGCTTTTACAGGGTAAACTTGACCAGGAAACAGTATTTTCTGATGACCCTGTTGCAGTGGCCCATTCCTGGCAGGACCGAGGCAGTCAGTATCTGCATGTAGTAGACCTCGATGGAGCCTTTTGCGGCCGGCCCCGGAATTTGGATGTGGTTAAAGATATCGTCAATACGGTCAAAATTCCCATTCAGCTCGGTGGGGGAATCAGGGACCTGGAGACAATTGAACAGGTCTTAGGTATCGGGGTGCAACGCGTAATCCTGGGTACAACCGCAATCTCCCAGCCTCAGTTGGTAGAGGAAGCGGTAAAACGGTTTGGTGAACGTGTTCTCGTCGGTATCGATGGCAAGAATGGCTTGGTGGCGATTGAAGGCTGGGAAAACACCGTTGAGAAAACCGTGCTTGAGCTGGCCAGAGAGATGCGGGACTTAGGGATTGAGAGAATAGTGTTTACAGATACCCGGCGCGACGGAATGATGAAAGGCCCAAACCTGAAGAGCATCAAGGAGATGGCCATGCAGTCAGGGCTTAAAATCATTGCCTCCGGTGGGGTATCGTCACTTGAGGATATAAAAGCGCTGAAGGAACTGGAACGACTCGGCGTCGAAGGAGTAATCACCGGTAAGGCCTTGTATACCGGGGCGCTTAACCTCGAAGATGCGCTGGTCGTAGCGGAGGAGCGGCATGTTAGCTAAACGGATTATCCCCTGTTTGGACGTGCATGAAGGCAGAGTAGTTAAAGGAACAAATTTCGTCAACCTGCGTGATGCCGGTGACCCGGTGGAACTGGCAGCCGTTTATGACAAGGCGGGCGCCGATGAACTTGTCTTTTTGGATATATCCGCTTCCGCCGAGGGCAGGGCAACAATGCTGGAAGTGGTACGGCGCACCGCCGAAGAGGTATTTATCCCGTTTACGGTCGGGGGCGGCCTGCGGACGATTGAAGATATCCGCAAGATGCTGAAAGCCGGGGCGGACAAGGTGTCGTTAAATACCTCCGCTGTCCAGAATTCGGAGCTGATTCGCACCGGGGCAGAGGCTTTTGGCAGCCAGTGTATTGTAGTGGCAGTCGATGCCCGCGGACGGGGTCAGGGCAAATGGGAAGTCTATATCCACGGTGGTAGAACGCCAACCGGCCTGGATGTTCTCGAGTGGGTGAAACGGGCTGAGAATCTTGGTGCCGGAGAGATCCTGCTTACAAGTATGGACAAAGACGGAACCAAAGACGGTTATGACCTGGAACTAACGGCTAAGGTGAGTGAGGCTGTGACCATTCCGGTGATCGCTTCCGGCGGCGTCGGAAATTTAGAGCACATCTATCAAGGTTTGACCACCGGAAAAGCGGATGCGGCATTAGCGGCCTCAATTTTCCATTACGGCGAATATACTATCAAAGCGACCAAGGAGTATCTTGCAGAGCGCGGCGTCACAGTGCGGCAAGGCTAGGTACGTTTAAAGCAAAGATACAATTACGTGAAATGGAGGCAGACTCAGTGAAGGGCGTTTTTACAGTGGAAAATACACAAGTCATCGAGCAGCTCAAATTTGATGATAAAGGGCTTATTCCGGCGGTTGTGCAGGATGCGAAGACCGGTCAAGTTTTAATGCTTGCTTATATGAACAAGGAAGCTTTGCAAAAAACTCTGACCGAGGGAAAAGCCTGTTACTTCAGCCGGAGCAGAGGGAAGCTTTGGGTAAAAGGTGAAACCTCCGGCCATTATCAGTATGTGCAAAAAATCGCTTACGATTGTGACGCGGACAGCATCCTGTTACAGGTCGAGCAGGCCGGTGTTGCCTGCCATGAAGATTTTTACACCTGTTTCCACAATACTGTGGGGGAAGATGGCAGTGCCAAGGTGGAAGGTGAACCCAATAAGATTCCACCCCATAATTTAGGACGTGTCCTCGACGAATTATATGCCTTGGTTAAGGAACGCAAGGCAAGTTTGCCGGAAGGCTCATATACAACGTAC
>DATAMA010000135.1:0-2447 GCA_036260765.1 Desulfobacteria bacterium
AGGTTAGCGGCACGCTGTACACAGTTTTCAGGTTCTGGGTGATCTTTTCCCCGTTGATACCGTCTCCCCGGGTTGCCCCGGTGACAAATGTACCATCTCGATATGTTAAAGCCACGGTCAAGCCATCAATTTTTAATTCCAGGACATAGTCAACCTTTGGCACGACCTGCCTTACTCTCCGGTCAAACTCCCGCAAATCTTCCGGTCCAAAGGCGTTTGCCAAGCTTAATAACGGCACGGTATGCCTAACCGTGTCAAATTCTTTGAGCGAAAGGCCGCCTACCCGCTGACTGGGGGAATCCGGCGTGAGCAGTTCCGGGAACATCCCTTCCAGTTTCAACAGTTCCTGCATCAAGCGGTCATATTGGGCATCCGTAATGCTTGGGTTGTCCAATACGTAATACCGGTAATTATGTTCCGCGATCTCCTTACGCAAAACTTCGACGCGTTTTCTCGCCTCTTCCAAAACCATGGACCTGCTCCTTTCCGCACTGAAACCATATTACTATTATAACCTAAACGTGGACATGCTCACTAGCTTTACACGCCTAACATATTAAAAGGGCGGCAAATTTGCCGCCCGGTAGTATTGAACCTTGGCTAGTATAACTAGAAATACTATAATTTCTGCAAATTGGCGTACTGCGCCATTAGCTTACGCAGGCCCGCGCCGCTAAAGGCAACGGTAATCTGCGCATCGCCGCCTTCCCCGTTCATCGCGACAATCACTCCCTCGCCGAACTTGGCGTGTGCTACCTTATCCCCGAGCTTATACTCCGGCAATTCGGTCGCGGCTGCAGCCTTTGACTGAAGCGGAGTACCCCAGCTCCCCCAGATGCTCTCCTTCTTACCGGCAGCGTTTCGCTGTGTCCCCACGCCGTTCGTGTGCGGTGCCTTACGTTTGCTGACCGGATCACAGGGGTCGGTCCGGGAAACCAGGTGCTCCGGAATCTCCTCGATAAAGCGTGAAGGAGAACCGTACATTGTTCTGCCAAACAAGGTCCGCCGGGACGCATTGGTAAAATACAGTTTCTGTTGTGCTCGGGTTATCGCCACGTAGCAGAGCCGGCGTTCTTCCTCCATTTCGCTTTGGTCAAGCAGCGCCCGGTTATGTGGGAAGACCCCATCCTCCAGCCCGGCAATGAAGACGATAGGAAACTCCAGCCCTTTGGCGCTGTGCATCGTCATCAGTACGACAGCTTCTTCCCCTTCAGGCAGCGTATCAATATCGGAAACCAGAGAGACTTCCGCCAAAAAGCCTTCCAGGCTCTTATCCTCACTGGTTGAGTCGTATTCTTTGGTGACGGACAAAAATTCCTGCAAGTTCTCCAGCCGTGTTTCTGCTTCGGTTGTTTTTTCCGCCCGCAGTTCCTCAAAATACCCGGTTTTCGCTAAAATCTCTTCAACCAGAGCGGTCACCGTTAACTGATCTTTACGGTTAATCAAATCGGCAATCAACTGTTCAAACTCAGCCATCGGCCGCACGGCCCGCGCTCCCAAACCGGGGACCTGGGACGGTTCATGCAAGACGGCGAAAATACTGTTCCCGGTCTCATTGGCAAATTGGGCAACCTTGGCCAACGACGCCTCCCCGATTCCCCGTTTCGGCACATTGATCACCCGCTCCAGGCTGATACTGTCGGTCGGATTCAGGATCACCCGTAAATAAGCAACGATATCTTTGATTTCCTTACGTTCATAGAATTTAAGCCCACCGACCATCCGATAGGGAATTCCGGCCCGCATAAACACTTCTTCAAGCGCACGGGACTGGGCATTGGTGCGGTAGAGCACCGCAAAATCACCGTAGTGTCGATTATCCACCCGTCTGAACAAGGCAATCCGGTCACTGATATACCGGCCGTCATCATACTCATCCTTGGCTGTGTAATAGACAACCGGCTGGCCCTCGGCGTTTTCGGTCCAGAGGTTTTTGCGCTTACGATTAAGGTTTTGTTCAATGACCGTATTGGCTACCGCCAGGATCGACTTGGTTGAGCGGTAGTTTTGTTCCAGCTTGATCACCTTGGCATCCGGGTAGTCCTCTTCAAACTGAAGGATGTTCTGAATATCGGCGCCCCGCCAGCCGTAAATAGATTGGTCGGCATCCCCGACGACGCAGAGATTTTGCCGGCGCTGGGCAAGCAGGTTAACCAAGCTGTATTGGGCATGGTTAGTATCCTGATATTCGTCTACCAGGATGTACTGAAAGCGATTTTGATAATAGCCGAGGATGTGCGGCTGTTCCTCAAAAAGCCGTACCGTAACCATGATCAAATCGTCAAAGTCAAGCGCATTATTGGCTTTAAGCTTTTGTTGGTAAAGCCTGTACACTGCGGCAACCTTATTTTGAAAATAGTCTGCGGCCAGTAAATCAAACTTGTCCGGGCCCTGCAGCTTATTCTTGGCATCGCTGATCACTGCGGCAACATTCCGAGGCGGAAATT
>DATAMA010000139.1:0-4807 GCA_036260765.1 Desulfobacteria bacterium
GCAGGGGGGGGAATTGGCAATTATCTCTGTTACGGAGGGCTTCCCAAAACGGATCGGCGGGAAATCGAAAGCTATTTCTTTCCGAACGGGGCAATCTTGAATCGAAACCTTGATGCAGTGTATCCGGTTGATCCGCGCGATCCCAATCAGGTGCAGGAGTTGGTTGACCACTCCTGGTACGAATATTCTTCGGGCGCTAAAGCGCTTCATCCCTGGAACGGAGAGACTAAGGTAAAATATACCGGCCCACTGCCGCCTTATCAGCAGTTGGACATGAATGGTAAATACAGCTGGATCAAAACTCCGCGGTGGAAAGGAAACCCGATGGAAGTAGGGCCGCTTGCTCGCATGCTGGTTGCGTACGCGAAGGGTAAGCCAGATGTCAAGGCTGCAGTAGATGATACGCTGCAGCAATTGGGCGTAGGCAAGGAAGCTTTGTTTTCCACGTTAGGCCGGACTGCCGCGCGCGGAATCGAAGCTAAACTTTGTGTTTACTATTTAAAGGAATTCTACGATTTGTTAATTGCGAACATTAAGAATGGCGATCAAGCGGTATTTGATGGAACCAAGTGGGATCCGTCAACGTGGCCCAAATCGGCAAAAGGAGTGGGCGCGATTGAAGCGCCGCGTGGTGCCCTGGGTCATTGGGTTATCATTGAAAATGCTAAGGTTAAGCACTATCAGGCGGTGGTGCCGACAACGTGGAATGCCGCACCGAAAGATGCTCAAGGGAGGAGTGGGCCGTATGAAGCCTCCCTGTTAGACACGCCGATGGCTGACCCGAACCAGCCGGTCGAAGTACTGAGGACGATTCACTCCTTTGACCCGTGTTTAGCCTGTGCGACCCATATCATTGACAAGGGACAAAATAAACACTTGGAAATTCACGTGCGCTAACGGAGGTAACGTTATGGAACAGCATTTGAAGCGGCCCGTGTATGTCTGGGAGGCTCCCGTCAGGATTTATCATTGGCTTAACGCACTGGCAATTATTATCCTGTTTGTGACCGGAATCTATATCGGCGGACCGGTGATGCGGCCTTATGGCGAAGCCTCCCGCAATTTTGTCATGGGTACGATGGGGTTAATTCACGGTATCACTGCCTATATTTTTACGGCTAATCTCATCTTTCGTGCCTACTGGGCATTTGTTGGCAACGAGTACGCCCACTTCAGGCCTTGGCGCAAGGGATTCTTTCAGGATGGGCTGGCGACGTTTAAGTACTACATGTTTTTATCCCGCGAGCATACCCTCCAGCTTGGCCATAACGTAATGGCCCAACTAATGTATTTCTTTGTGATGTGGTTAGGTTCAGTATTTATGATCCTGACGGGCTTCGCGATGCGCGCAGCCATACAACCCGGAGGGGTACTCGACAAATTGTTTGGCTGGGTGACTGTATGGCTGGGTAGCAGCAGCGCGGTAAGAAATCTTCATCATCTGGCGGCCTGGGCCTTTGTATCCTTCGTTATCTTTCATGTCTACATGGTTGTCCGCCAGGATATTCTTGACGAGGACGGCACGGTGACGTCAATGATCAGCGGCTACAAATTTGCCCTGGTTGGCGGTAAATACGAAAAAGATGAATAATAGGACAATAATTTTAGGCTTAGGCAACTCCCTGCGCGCTGACGAAGGATTTGGCGTTCACCTCTTGAAGAATTTAGAAAATCGACATTTACCTCCGGTAGTAGAACTTGTTGACGGCGGAACGCTGGGATTAAGGCTATTGGAGTATGTGGAGCGTGCCGATAATCTGCTGGTCCTGGATGCTGTGGATACGGGTAAGAAACCGGGAACCGTCGTCAGGCTGGCCGGTGAAAATGTAAAAAGATACGGCCAGGCCAAGCTCTCGTTACACCAATTGGGTTTCCAGGAGGTGCTGGCCCTTGCAGAGTTACGCGGGGCTAACCCCCAGGAGATCGTAGTTATTGGGATCCAGCCACAGTCCCTAGAGTGGGGTTGTGAGTTAACGAATGTGGTGAAAGCGAGGATACCTGAGGCAATTGAACAGGTTGACAGGCAACTGAGCAGTTGGGGGTACAAGTTGGCCTAGTGTGTTTAAGCGGCCATGCCCCCTAGTAAATGGGTTTCGGGATCGCCCTTATTGCGAAGGCTGAGCAATGAGGGCTTTTTTGGGTTTAGCCATGAGGTAACTAGAGAGGATCCTCATGATGTCCGATAAGACAAATGTAGACTACTTTATCGAAACTGATATACCATGAAAGGTTAGAAAATGACAGAGTTTGAAGGCTATCAGGCACAGGTTAAGGCAAATATTCAAAAGTTAATAGAGACTGAACAGCTTATGGAAGCGAAAGAAATGATTAGGCAATATGAGGAAATTGTGCAGCAAGACCTGGAAATGTATAGTATGAAAGCTGTAATTTCTATCATGGAAGGTGATCCTGGTTCGGCTGAGCGGGTCTTGCACGAGGGGCTGACCCTAGACAATGATAATTTTGACCTGCTGTATAACCTCGGATACCTTTATGAAAACACTAAACGGTTCAGCGAAGCAGTGGCAGCCTATACGAGAGCAAAATGTAATTGTAAGGATAGTTCCCTGGCCCAGGAAATCGAAAAAACTATTGCCAAGATTAAGGCAGAGCATCCGGCAGCTATGGCCGATCGGAAAAAGAAACTCGTGTTCTTTGTTAAGCAAGGCATGGATAGTTTTTTGGCTGAAATTATTCAGGGACTAAAAGCAGACTATGAAACCCGGAAGGTTATTGTCACTAATTACCGACAGATCGATGAAGGGATGCATTGGGCTGACATATGCTGGTTTGAGTGGTGTGATGAGCTGATTGGTTACGGGAGTAAACATAAACTGGCAACCGGTAAAAAGCTGATCTGCCGCCTGCATAGTTATGAAGCTTTTTCTAATTATCCAAACAATGTCCAGTGGAGTAACGTAAATGCTTTGATCTTTGTCGCTGCACACATCAGGGATTTTTTGCAAAGCCAAATAAAGCTTCAGGGAACTAAAACCTTTGTTATTCCCAATGGATTAAGGGCGGACAAGTATACATTCGTACCGCGCCATAAGGGTTATAATGTTGCGTACATGGGATATGTTAACTATAAAAAGGGTCCGATGCTGTTGATTCAGGTTATTAAGGCCTTAGTAGATCGGAATCCTAAGTACAAGTTGTTTATAGCCGGAAAGTTTCAAGAAGCAAGATACGTTCTCTATTTTCAACAGATGATTGCGGAACTTGGTTTAAGCGATAACGTTATTTTTGATGGATGGCAAACCGATATTAACCAGTGGTTAAATGACAAAGATTATATTATCTCTACCAGCCTTTTGGAGTCGCAACATCTTTCAATTATGGAGGCAATGTGCAAGGGAATAAAACCGGTGGTACATAATTTTGTCGGAGCCAGACAGGTCTATAAGTCAATGTACGTTTGGAATACAATAGATGAAGCTGTCCAAATGATCGAGTCTGAGGAATATAACTCATTTGATTATCGCGAGTTTGTCGAAGCCAATTACTCATATGAACGGCAAATTGATGGAATAAGCAGAGCTTTAGATCAACTGCTCGGTGTGAGTTAGGCCTATTAATGCCTGCTTGCTTGACCTTGCGAAAAAGTACGGAGTACAATGGGGAGAGATTTAGTTTACATATTAGCTAGAGGTGAACCTAATGTCTCATTCTGGTCCGATCGGGGTGTTTGATTCGGGGGTCGGCGGTCTCTCAGTATTAAAAGAAATCCGCGGTCTGCTGCCTGCCGAAGATGTGATATATTTTGCCGACTCGGCTTATTGCCCGTACGGAGGACGGTTGCCGGAAGTGATTCAGGGTAGAGCGCTGGCAATTGGCAGGTTTCTGGTTGAAAAGGGCGCCAAGTTAATTGTAGTTGCGAGCAATACAACCTCAGCCTCGGGGTTAGATGCTCTCCGTGATTGCTTGAGTATTCCGATCGTCGGGGTAGAACCGGCTGTCAAGCCTGCCGCGGCTCAGTGCAAGCAGGGCAAGGTCGGTGTCTTGGCGACAGTAGTTACTTTAGCCAGCGAGCGGTTTAGCTCATTGTTAGATCGCTTTTGTGACGATGTCGAAGTGATTACCCAACCGTGTCCCGGATTAGTTGAAGTTGTCGAAGCTGGGCAGTTTGACGAGGCTAAACCATTACTAACCAAGTACTTACAGCCCCTGTTGGATCAGGGTTGCGAAACCATCGTCCTCGGTTGTACGCATTACCCTTTGCTTTATCAGCAAATCAGGGAAATGGCCGGGCCCAATATTAAAATCATTGATTCCGGCAAAGCGGTGGCCCGGCAAGTTCAGCGCGTACTGAACGAAAATCAGCTGGAAACTCCAGAGAATCAAGCCGGCAGTGAACTGTTCTTTACCAGTGGTGATCCCGAGACGGTTGGCCCGGTGATCGATGTTATTTGGGGTAAACACGGTGTAAATGTGGAAAGAGTTGCGCAAATTTAGTTTAGTACGTGGATATAATTTTAGGGAGGTTTCATGAATAGCTCAGATATTGTGGAAATTGTGCTTGCAAAAGCAGGATTAACAGAATTACCTGCCGATTCCGGTGTGATTGTTCCGGGTAACGATGTCAGCAAAATCTTTGCCGGCATTGATATGGCTGTACCGGAACTCCTTCTGGCTAAACAAATGGGTGCTGATTTGGTTTTAAGCCATCATCCGCAGACTGGGGCGCCGGACATTTTTTTTCACCGGGTGCTGGAGCGTCAGATTGACAAAATGGTTGCCGCCGGTGTCCCGATTAACAAAGCCCAGAAGGCCTTGCGGGAGCGGATCGCCAAGGTGGAACGGGCAC
>DATAMA010000140.1:0-3942 GCA_036260765.1 Desulfobacteria bacterium
TGGTTACTTAACACAAAATAATCAGACACAATACACCCAATATTTCGGGAAAGCCGTGGAATGTTACCAGAAAGTTTTAGCGGCAAACTTTGATATCAATACACAGACAGACATGTCGACTGCCGCATTTTACGCCGGTAAGTTTGATATCGCTGACAAGGGATTTAAAACAGCAATTCAAAAGCAACCGAATTTTGCGCAAGCACGTTTTAATTACGGAATCTTTCTCAGAGACGCCAAAAACGATAAGGCCGGGGCGAAAGCCCAATTTGAAGCCTTGGCCAAGTTAGTAAAAACACCGGATCAAATTAAGCAGGTCCAGGATTTGCTTGCCACTGTACAGTAATTTCGTAGCGCCCTTGGTCTTTTTGGCCAAGGGCTTTTTCTTTTGGAATTTTTAGGTTGGCTATCGCTAAGGAAATGAGGAGAAGAACCTGGCTAAACCATATAATGGTAAAAGATAAATAATTGAGGGGGACGATGCATGGGGGCAAATGTTTTGCAGGGTAGCTGGATGGCTTTAATAGTGGCGATAAGCCCAATCTACGATGCACTTAACCATGATACAGGCAGCGTCCACTCGTTAGTGACCCGGCTTGACCGTTCTATTCCGTTCATTCCTCAATTTGTCGTACCGTATGTGGCGTGGTATGGATATATCTTGGTGATGCTCGTTTGGCTGCTTTACCGCGACGCTGGCTTATATGGGGAGACATTGGCTGCGATTGTCTTAGGAATGTTGGCAAGTTGTACGGTTTACTCGGTATTTCAGACCTATGTTCCTCGTCCGGCGGTAGTTGGTCAAGACATATTCTCAAAGTTAACTAAGCACATCTATCGTCATGATAATCCCTTTAACGCCTTCCCCAGCATTCATGTGTTGACTAGCTATATCCTTTTTTTGACCGCAGATATAATCAAATCGACTGCACCGCTCCCGGGAATCGCAGCTCAATGTGTTTCTGTCAGCATCATTTTTTCAACGCTTTTTTTAAAACAGCATGTAGTGGCGGATGTTGTTGGGGGAATGCTGCTTGCCAGGTTCTGCCTCGAAGCAGTAAGAAGCCTGTTTAGGGGTAAAGATAGCGAACATAGCGATCCGGTAGGCGGAAGCTTGCGCTCTAACTGTATGAAAATTGTGTCATTTGGTGTATAATCACTATTAACAACAAAATAGTGAATCTCCGAGCTGCAGTGTCTAAACCATTGGCATGAGATTGCAGCCGGTTCGGGTACAGCCGGAAACAACTGTGCCTCCACGTATTTGGGAAGGAGATCTGGATAAAGTTGGTTGTAATTCGGCCGGCTCTTGTTTGTGTATTTCCAGACAGAGCCGGTCGTTGTTTTTAACTGAACTAATGCGAACTCATGGTTAGGAGCGGGATAATGAAAAAAGTTCGGACGGAGGATGCAGTTGGCTTTGTACTCTGCCACGATATTACCAAAATTGTACCGGGTGAATTCAAGGGCAGGGCGTTTAAAAAGGGTCATATTGTCAGACCGGAGGATGTCCCGGAATTACTGAAATTAGGTAAGGACCACCTCTACGTGTGGGAGCAAGGAGCAGGGACAGTACACGAAGATGATGCGGCTAACCGCCTTGCCTTGGCAGTAGCCGGTACGAATCTTGAGCAAAGTGCCGTTAGTGAAGGAAAGATTAATTTATCGGCTTCAGTTTCGGGGTTGCTTAAGGTTGATCGTGTATTGTTGGAAAAAGTTAACTCTATTGAGCAGGTCGTTTTGGCCACGCGGCATAATAATATTTTGGTGCAAAAGGGTGACGTTGTCGCTGGTACAAGGGTAATACCGCTGGTCATCGATGAACAAAAAATCTGTGCAGTTGAGCGCATTTGTCAGGGAAAACCTGTCCTTAAAGTAAAGAATTTACAACGGGTGCGGGCCGGTTTGGTCACTACCGGTAATGAAGTGTATCACGGCCGAATTACTGATAAGTTCGGTCCAGTGTTAAAACGTAAATTGGCTGCCTTAGGTTCAGCTATAGCCGGACAAGTCTTTGTGCCTGATGACATCGACGCGATTAAGCAAGCAACGCTTGATTTTATCGGGCAAGGTGTGGACATGGTTCTGTTAAGCGGCGGGATGTCGGTCGACCCTGATGACTTAACCCCTGGGGCAATTAAAGCGACAGGAGCGCAAATTATCGGATACGGGGCGCCGGTCTTGCCTGGCTCGATGTTTCTGCTTGCTTATTTGGGCGAGGTACCGATCATCGGCCTACCAGGCTGCGTAATGTACTGTAATTCCACCGTATTCGACCTGGTATTACCACGGATTTTGGCCGGGGAAAGGCTAACCAGATCGGACCTGGTCGCTCTTGCTTACGGTGGCCTGTGCCAACAGTGTCCGGAATGCCGCTATCCTGCCTGTTCTTTTGGTAAAGCATAGAAAGCGTGAGGAACGAAAATGCTGGAAATGATTGATCTGGAAAAGGCGGAGAGGCTGGCCTTAGCAGAGATTAAGCCCGTTAAGACGGAAAAGGTTTTTCTTAAAGACAGCCATGGTCGTGTCTTGGCAAGACCGGTTACGGCATTGCTCGATATTCCGCCCTTTGATCGCTCCCCGCTAGACGGCTATGCCCTTAAGGGGGAAGATACCGGGGCAGATTTGCCGGTTGAGTTAAGGGTGATTGGGGAGGTTCCGGCAGGAACCAATTTCTTGGGTCATGTCGACCGGGGCAAGACGGTTAAAATTTTAACCGGTTCACCGTTGCCGACAGGAGCCAATGCCGTGATTAGACAGGAAGACACGGAATGCGCAGCGCAACCTGGGTTTGTGCGAATTCTAAAATGTATTCTACCAGGCGCCAATATCAGTCGGCGCGGTGAAGATATTCAGGCCGGAGAAACCCTGCTTGCTGCCGGAAAAGGGCTTACTCCTGCCGCAATTGGTGTGCTGGCCTCACAGGGAATCAGCAAGGTAAGTGTATTCGCCAGACCGATGGTGGCGATAGCCAGTACGGGTGATGAACTGGTCAATGTGGAGGGCCGTCTTAACCCGGGTCAAATTTATAATTCCAACTATTATACGTTGGCGGCTATGGTCAGGGAATGGGGCGGACAAGCCCTTCCGTTAGGACTGGTCAGGGATAAAGTAGAGGATCTTGCCGCCGCTATTCGGCGCGGCTTAGATAGCGCTGACCTAGTAGTCACCACGGGCGGCGCTTCGGTGGGGTCCTATGATGTCACGTTACAGGCGATGCAATCAGCCGGGGTCAGGGTTCTGTTCCGGCGAATTGCGATGAAACCCGGTACACCGGTGATCTGTGGCCAAAAAGACGGCAAATTGGTAATTGGGCTGTCGGGCAATCCAGCAGCAGCGATGATCAGCGCGTCGTTATTACTGGGACCGGCGGTACGCAAGCTGGCGGGCTGGACGGCATACTTTCCGCGTAAGATTAAGTCAGTCAGTGAAGCGAGTTTCGGGAAATCAAGCGGGGTGCGCCGGCTTATCCGGGCATCAGCCGGTTGGCATGACGGCAAGTTTACTGTGCGATTCCCGCAACAGCAGCAGCCCGGGGTCTTAAAGTCAATGCTCGGGACAAATGCTCTGGTGGACTTGCCGCCGGGAAATACGATTGAGTGCGGACAGATTGTTCAGGTTTTTCTTTTGGACGAATGGAGGGATAGCAATGACGCCGGTAATCTCGATTGTGGGTAAATCCAATGTCGGGAAGACAACCTTGATCGAAAAACTGATCGCCGAGTTAAAAAGGCGCGGTTTCAAGGTAGCTACAGTTAAACATGACGTTCATGGCTTTGAAATCGATATCCCGGGCAAGGATACCTGGCGGCATGCGCAAGCGGGTGCTGACGTTGTCGTGATCTCCTCACCCCAAAAACTGGCGATGATTAACCGGGTGGAACAAGAGCTGGAGCTGGATCAAATCTGTGCCCAAGTACAAGGTGTTGACTTGATTATCAC
>DATAMA010000143.1:0-1554 GCA_036260765.1 Desulfobacteria bacterium
CTTTCTCGCCTGTCACCAGGGCTTTAACGGTTTACCGACCGAAACAGAGGTCAAGGAACTGCTCAAAGCCAATGGCTTTATTAACATTAGCGCGAATCCGCTGGCCATGCGCACCTCCTTTTATTTCTGGGCGCAGAAGCCTTAACACCCGCTTTACTTTCGCCGCAAACTAAGCTACAGTAGAAGCCGAAACTATTTCTACTAACATTTTCCGTAAATTCCACAAACTATGGGTAATTAGTGTTTGAGCAAACGCTAATTACCCCTTGCCGTTTTACTGGAGACTACAATGAGCCTTTTTCGCGATCTATTCTGGTTCTTTAAACAAGAAAGAAAAAGCTACGGTACGGGTATTTTCGTCTTAGTGGTGGTCGCCCTGCTGAACCTTATTCCGCCTTACCTGGTACGGATAACCGTGGACCGCATCGAAAATAAATCACTCACCCCGGGTACAGTGCTAATGCTGATTGCCCAGCTCATCGCGGTTGGGTTGTTAGTCTATGCCCTGCGCTATGCCTGGCGTATTCTCATTTTTGGCAGTGCCGTGCGGCTTGGCAAATTAATGCGCAGTCGGTTGTATACCCAGTTCACGTTGATGTCACCCGGTTTTTTCCATACCCACAACACCGGGGATTTGATGGCACATGCCACGAATGATGTCCAGGCAATTGAAATGACAGCGGGCGAAGGTGTCCTGACCTTTGCCGACTCATTAATCACCGGAAGCCTGGTTGTAATCTCGATGGCTCTGTTTATCAGTTGGAAGCTGACCATAATTGCCCTGTTGCCGATGCCGTTGATGGCCTGGTTAACCAGTTATTACGGTACGCTCCTCCACCGCTATTTTCATCAAGCCCAAGCGGCTTTTTCCGAGCTCAACGACAAGGTCCAGGAAAATATCGCCGGGGTCCGGGTGATCAAGGCTTTTGGCCAAGAAGAAGCAGAACGCAGCGCCTTCCGGGAATTATCGGCGGAAGTGGTCGCTAAAAACGTCGCTGTCGCAAAAGTCGATGCCTTGTTTGACCCCACAATTATGTTGATCGTCGGCATTTCCTTTTTCCTCTCAGTCGCATTTGGCTCCATTGATGTAATCCGTGGCCGCTTGAGTTTAGGTCAACTGACCCAGTTCACGATCTATCTCGGTCAATTTATTTGGCCGATGTTAGCCTTCGGTTGGCTGTTTAACATTATTGAACGGGGTCGGGCTTCATACGACCGGGTTTCAGCCTTGCTTGCTGTCCAACCGGAAATCAGGGAGCGGGAGGATGCTTTGCAGCAAATCCCCTCTGGTAGTGTCGAAGTAAACTTAAAATGCTTTTGTTTTCCCGGCAGCACGATTTCGGCCTTGCAAGATATCTCCTTTTCCCTGCGATGTGGACAAACTCTTGGAATCGTCGGCCGGACCGGGAGCGGCAAAACTACACTGCTGCGCCTGCTGCTCCGGGAATTCGATCTAAAATCCGGTAACATCCTGATTGGCGGTTGGACAGCAAGCAAGGCTGAAACCCGGTCGTATGAAGCCCGGCCCCGTTCAATAATATTAAACAGCCAACC
>DATAMA010000150.1:0-2892 GCA_036260765.1 Desulfobacteria bacterium
CGGAACACTTCTTCCCTGCACTCGGCAGGTATTGCGGCCGCTGACGGATAATTCCCGGCAAAGCAGTAAAGTATTTTCTTCAAGTTCGTACCCTAAGTCAGCCAAATACGCTACTATTTCCGGCGAAGACTCCAAACTAAATAATCCTTCAACAAAAGCCTTGTCTGCGCCACTGCGAATGAACTCCTGCGAGGCCCTCCCGCCCAAGAGCAGATAAACCGCATCAATTACGATAGATTTTCCGGCACCCGTTTCACCGGTTAGCACATTAAGCCCTGGCTTAAGTTCCAAGTCCAGGGTTTCAATTAAGGCTAAGTTTTTGACATGGAGTTCTGTCAACATTTCAATCGCCTCAAAAACGTAGTGTAAGACGTAATGTTATAACAGGCTTTCGAACTTGTGAATTACCTCGTTCACAGCTTCACGTGGTTTGACAATTACCAAAATCGTATCGTCTCCACCGACCGTACCGATAACTTCCGGCCAATTACTGCCGTCAATTACCGAAGCAAGCGCCATCGCATTGCCGGGAAGAGTCCGAACTATAATCAAGTTCTCGCTGTAATCTATACTGGTCACCGCATCCCGAAACAGGCGTTTTAACCGTTCCTGCCGGTTAAACTGCTGTGGTTCCTGCGGCGCTGCATACCGGTAAGCATTTTCGCCAATTGGCACTTTAATCAGGCGCAGTTCCTTAATATCGCGCGAAACAGTCGCTTGGGTAACGTCAAAGCCGCCTTCGCGTAACCGTTCGGCTAACTCGTCCTGGGTACTAATCGGTTCCCGTTCAATTAGTTCGAGGATTTTGATCTGACGTCTGGCCTTCATACATTGCCCACCTCCAACTGTTGCTTCCAAATTGCAATTAGATAGGGGTTACTCTTAACCCGGTTAGGATATGTAAATTTAAGCACATCAAACTCATGCTGTGACAAGCTTTCGAGGAAAGTCTCCAGCTGAGCGGCTTCTTCCGCGCCACCCGGATGCCCGGTATAAACAACGAGCGTTACCACGCCACCCGGCCTGAGCTTATCCAATGCGGCCTTTAAAGCCGGCAGTGAGGTCTCTGCCCTGGTTATCAATGATTTGTTTCCACTTGGTAAATAACCCAGGTTAAACATTGCCGCCGCTATCGGGCGGTGAACATATTCCGCAAGGTGTTCATGGCCGGCACAGACCAGCGTTACCTGTTCAGTCAAGTGATTTTGGGTCAATAACGCTGCGGTACTCTCAAGTGCCTCCGGCTGAATATCAAAAGCCCAAACCTGACCGTCTTGACCGACAGCTTGCGCTAAAAAGGCAGTATCCCGGCCTCTCCCCGCTGTAGCATCAACCACTGCAGCGCCGGGAAAAACAGCCTGCTTAACCAAGAAATGTGCAAGAGTCAAAGAATTCAACGGTTTCAGCATCGTAAAGTTGGTTCCCTCCATTCAGGTCCCAGGTATGTTCAGGGTACTTTTCGATCAATCGTGGAGGTTGTCTTTGAGCTTTACCCTAAGCAGTTCGGCAAAACTTCTTCCACTCAACTTTACCAGTTTAGTTACGATCGAGGCACGCCCCACCCGCACATAGTCTCCGGGGCTAAGTTCAATTATCTCCTGCCCGTCAAAGGTGACAACGCAGTCTATGCCGCGCGCGAACTTGACATCTAATACTTCAAGCGGGTCAACGACCATTGGCCGGGCTGATAACGTATGCGGACAGACCGGGGAAATCACCATGGCCTTAACCAACGGCGAAACAACAGGCCCCCCGGCCGATAATGAATAAGCAGTCGAACCGGTAGGCGTCGAAATAACGATGCCATCCGCAGGATATGAAAAAAGTGATTGCCCCGAAACGGCAACATCAAGCGCGATAATTCTCGAGATATTACCACGCGAGACTACCACATCATTTAGGGCTATTGCCGAAAAGTTCTCGCCGTTCTGACGTACTACCGTACCCTGAAGCATCATGCGTTCTTCCAGCGTATAATCGCCACGAACAAGTTTCTCCAACGAAGGATACAGGGCAGCTAACTCAATTTCAGCCAGAAAACCTAATCGACCAAGATTAACCCCAAGGAGCGGTACACCCTGCGGGCTGAACCGCCTCGCTGCCCGGAGCAAAGTCCCGTCGCCCCCTAATACCACCAGCACATCAGCTTCGCTGCATGCACTCGGATCTGTGACAACCTTTACTCTCCTAGCTTCCATCCACGCGATTATTTCAAGCGCGATTTTGCTGGCCGCGGGTTTTTCTTCATTAAACACCAAACCGAGGGTCTTAATCATCGTGCCAATTTTCTCCTCAATCTTGCTCTTTCGTTTTCTAGTGCATTGTTTATCTGTATAAAAAACTTGTCTTATGTAATCTTTGCGCAGTACCTTATGTTAGCGAAGTTTTACAGACTACAATGAGCAGACCCAACCACCGTGTTAACCAATGCCTGCCAGTCGACCTGTTGACCTGTCTCCAATCCTAGCCAGGCTAAATATTCGATATTTCCCTCCGGACCTTTGACCGGAGAGAAATCCAGGCCGCAAATGCGGTACCCGGTTTGTTCTGCTCGATTCAGGATCCGGTTTATTACCTCCCGATGGACATCAGGGTCTTTGACGACCCCCTTCTTCCCGACTTTCTCCCGGCCTGCTTCAAACTGGGGTTTAATCAACGCCACTACTTGGCCATCGGGTTTAAGCAAACCCTTGACTGCGGGCAGTATTTTATCAAGGGAAATAAAAGCAACATCAATAGTGACAATATCGACAGCCTCTCCCAAATGTTCCACAGTTAAATAACGGGCATTCGTTCTTTCTTTGCAAATTACCCTCGGATCGTTGCGTAAGGACCAGGCTAACTGACCGTAGCCAACATCGACTGCGTACACTTTTGCCGCCCCATGCTGCA
>DATAMA010000168.1:0-8779 GCA_036260765.1 Desulfobacteria bacterium
TTAATTGATTGTTTGTTAAAGCAGGATCAATTAGCCCTAATCCGTTTGGGAAAGGGAAGGTGAAGAGATGAGATACGTTATAATCGGCAACTCGGCTGCCGCGATCGGTGCGGTGGAGGGAATCCGCCAGGTGGACAAAGCAGGAGCCATTACGCTGATTTCTTCCGAGCCTTATCATACCTACTCCCGGCCGCTGATCTCATATTACCTGGCCGGCAAGGTGACTGAAGAGAAGATGTATTATCGCAAACCTGATTTCTATCAGGTGAATGGGGTCGAAACAATTTTGGGGGTCACGGCTACTGAAATTGATTCGGCCGCAAAAGCTGTCAAATTAACGGACGGTAGGCAGGTTGCTTATGATAAATTGCTGGTGGCCACCGGGGGTAAACCCTTTGTACCGCCGAACCTAGACATAAAAAGGCCGGGCATGTACAGCTTTATCAAATGGGATGACGTCAAAGCGGTGAGCGAGGTAGCCAAACCCGGCAGCAAGGCAATCATTATCGGCGCAGGCCTGATTGGCTTAAAGGCGGCAGAGGGTTTGGTCAAGCTTGGTGTAGACGTCACAGTTGTTGAGTTGGCGAACCGGGTGTTAAGTGCGATCCTGGACGAAGAGGCAGCTTCTTTTGTTCAGGCAAACCTTGAGGCGCACGGGATTAAATTTGAGCTAAACACTACAGTCGAGCAACTGCATGGTGAAAATAAGGTGACTGGCGTCACCCTGAAAAACGGTAAGTGCCTGGACTGTGACTTTGTCATTGTGGCCATTGGTGTCGTCCCCAATACGGATTTGGTTAAAGACACCGATGTTGCGGTAAATCGCGGCATCGTCGTGGATGAACACATGGCGACAAATGTGACCGGAATATATGCGGCAGGTGATGTCGCGGAAGGCTATGACATCGTCAATCAGATGCAGCGGGTCCTGCCGATCTTGCCCAACGCTTATCGGCAGGGTGAGAACGCCGGAATCAATATGGCCGGGCAGGTTCAGGCTTACGCGGGCGGCTTTGCGATGAATGCTATTGGTTTCTTTGATTACCCGATGATTACAGCCGGGATTATTAAGCCAGAGGGAAATGAGTTTGAGTCGCTGGTCCATGCGGATGAGGAAACCGGGAGCTATAAAAAAATAGTCTTACGGAACAATACTATCGTCGGTTTTATTTACCTTAATCACGTAGACCGGGCAGGGATTATCACCGGCTTGATCAAGGAACAGGCGGATGTCACTGCATTTAAACAGACTCTACTCAATGATGACTTTGGTTATATTAAATTCCCGGTTGAGCAGCGCAGAGCTAAGCTTGGAAAAGGAGGCCGGCCTGCATGAAACGGATTGACGCCAAGGGAATGTACTACCGCGAATTAAATGACCTGGTGCGGCAGGCTGTCGCGGCTGGGGAGACAGAACTTATTCTGGATAACGTGAATGGCCAACGCTATATTGGCGACGGGATCAGCGCAAAGGCCAAGATAGTGGTGAACGGTACCCCCGGCAATGATATGGCGGCTTACATGGATGGGCCGGAGTTAATCATCAATGCCAACGCCCAGGATGCCCTGGCCAACACGATGAATGACGGTAAAATTGTGGTTCATGGCAGCGCCGGGGATACAGTCGGCTATGCGATGCGGGGCGGCCAGATCTTTATTAAAGGCAATGTCGGTTACCGTGTCGGAATTCACATGAAAGAGTATGAACATAAGGTACCTGTGATTGTTGCAGGCGGTAAAGCAGGGGACTTCTTCGGTGAGTATATGGCTGGAGGGGTGCTGGTCCTCTTGGGCCTCGGCCTGGCCGATGGCGAGGAGATAACCGGGAATTACTGCGGTACGGGGATGCACAATGGGGTAATGTATGTGCGTGGTGAAATCGCTGAACATAAGCTGGGTAAAGAAGTTAAAGTTGTCGAACTGGACGCGGATGATAAGCGGAAAGTTCAGGCGCTTGTTGAAGAATTCTGTACTTATTTTGGCTATGATCCGGCGGCAATTCTCGCGGCGAAGTTTAACAAGCTTATTGCCTACAATAAACGCCCCTACGGGAATCTTTACTGTGCATACTAACCTAAGTAAACATTATTTTGCCTTAAAGTTTCATTTTTAAAAAATATTGGTTTGAATTAAAGGGGTTCTGCCAAACATGGTTATGCTTGGTCAGAACCCCTTTAATATGTGGCAGATTCGCTAGCTCCGTTTGCCAATCGCTCGTCCCAGGACCAACATCCCGCCGATCGCCGCGGCATGAAAGACAAACCAACCGGTTTGCAGGAAACTAAGTGGGCCAGGGTCTACCTTTTTCATCTCGCAAACCTCCCAGTAAGCTATGCTAATTTATCTTTGATTAGTTTCCCTGGTATTATGCATAAGTATGTCTAGCAAAATCTAGTCAAGAATGACGGATAGCCAGGTCAGGTAATAATAACTGTAAATTTAGCAGGGATTGCGAGCTGAACACGTTTGCGTGCGCGTAGTTTTGTTATCTTGAGTATGTGTGCCATTGGGGCATTCGTTATTCTGAACTGGTTGGCAGTAAAACCTTACGGTCGGATATCGGACGCAGCAACGGCGGGAAAAATGGTTTGGCAGGCCCATAATTGCATAAGCTGTCATACCTTACTCGGTAACGGCGGATACAGGGGCGGAGACTTGAGCCATGTGATCATCAAGGGGAGGGCCGCAGTCGTCGGGTACCTGATAAATCCTCCAGTGATGTTGCCAAACCGGATCAGAAGGCATCCCGCTGTCCAGGAGGAAGAAGCGGAACGCTTGGCGGATTATCTCACGTTTATCGACACCATCCCGACCCTGGGCTGGCCGCCGGAAAAATCGGCAGGTAAACCATGAAAATAGGGCGAACGGTGTTCAGTATCTTTATGGCTCGAAGCAAACAGAAAAAGAAAGCAACACCTGGGCAGGAGGCCTTAAGCACCGCGAAAATTAGCAATCGCTATTTTCTAGCGGCTTACTTTTTATTTGCCTTACAGGGCGGTGTCGCTCTACTCGGGGCCGTGGATCTGGTTATCCCGGATCTACCGTCGCCTGTTCCGGCAGAGTACGGCCGGTCGATTCATTTGGGTTTAGCCGTATTTTGGCCGCTGATCGGTACGATGGGATTGATCAACTATTTTGTCCAGTCAGAGTTGCAGAGAACAATTTATTCTTACCGATTGCTACGTTGGCAATTTTGGCTGGTATTTCTTTCTGCGTTGGCGATCTATTCTACACTTGCCCTGGGAATTGGCAATGGCAGGGAATACCTGGAAGGGTTACCGGTGTTCTATCTGGGCGTGTGCTTGAGCCTAATGCTAGGTATCTACAACTTATTCAGGACAATCATCAAAGCGGGACGGGCTAGCCCACCGGTTGTTTGTATGGTTAGTGGCATGATGTTTTTATTCTTGCTGTTGTTGCCGAACGCTTTTTCTCATTCTAATCCGGTTGCCGATGAGTCAATCAGGTTCTGGGTCGTACATTCCTGGGAAGAGGTGGCCTTTGAATTAACTACTACGGGTATCGTTGCCGCTTTCTTGCTGGAAACTGCCCTGGCCGACCGGAAGACCGTCGAAAAGCTGCTTTACCTGGAAATAACCCTCACGACGGTTGGCGGTTTGTTTGGCGTCGGACACCATTATTTCTGGCTGGGTTTTCCAGCCTATTGGCTGATCATCGGGACAGCTTTCAGCTGTTTGCAAGTAGTACCGGTGATCCTATTGGGGTACCTTGCCTACAAAGCTTTAAGGCTTAAACAGCCCTTGAGTAAACGGGTAAAACTTAGTTGGTTGCTGATCCTGAGCAGCCTGTTTTACCATATCACCGGAGCTGCCGGTTTAGGTTTAACGATCACCGTGCCCATGATCAACTTGTACATGCACGGAACCCTGTTGACCTCCGGACACGCCCATTTGGCCCTGTTTGGTTCATTGGGATTGTTGGTGCTGGGAGGCAGTTTTTATTGCCTCAGCAGCGGAGCGGAACTGGATGATCAGGCCTTTCGCCGGGGTAAAGCCGGTGTGCTTCTGTTAAATGGCGGGTTGCTTGCCATGGGGACAGCCCTGATTCTGGCCGGAATGATCGAAACCTATCTGTTACGCGTGGCCGGGATGAACTTCTCGGCTGTTCAAGGAGTGATTAGGCCCTATTTGCTGGCGCGGGCCGGTGGTGGCTTAATTTTTACGAGCGGTGATCTGTTATTAGCCTGGACCATCTTTACGGTGTATAAAGGGAAAAGAGCAAGGGCCAATCCAGCGCCGGCCAAGTAAGATCTATTTAGTGCTTCTCCCGTAGGAGAAGTACTTTTTGGTTGATAAAACCATAAATCGGCAGGATTTATTCAGAATATGTAGAAAAACAAATCACTGTAATTCCCCATAAAGCCTTGATTACCTGAATGTGATTTACCTCACTGCTTTTAACTACCGGTTTCGGTATAATTAAACCAGTTGATCATACGTAAGAAGGAGAGATACTTGATGACGGAAAAAAACGTGGTTGAATGTTGTAAGTGTGGGGCTACCAGCGATGACAAGCCTGTAATCTCATTTGTCTATAATGGTCAAACATATTGGGTTTGCGTCCATTGTTTACCGGCATTGATCCATGGGGCACAGTACTAAGCGCATTTTTGGGTTTAGGGAGGAAGAAAAAGATGAATTTTACTGCTGAAATGAAAATCAGCGAGGTTATCAGCTTAAATCCTAAAAGCGCTGATTTGATGAATAAGCTGGGTATGCACTGCCTTGGCTGTGCCTCGGCTGCCGACGAAAGTTTGGCGGGTGCCGCCCGGATGCATGGACTTGAGCTGTCCGAACTGTTATCGGCCTTAAATCAATTGGAACAAGGAGAAATGTCCCCGAAAACTGCTGCCAACGCACAACCGAAAAACGCAGTTCTCCAAGCAGACCGGGAAACATATGCCGTTATCCCACATCTGCCGGCTGGGGTCTGTTCGCCGGACACACTGCGAAAGATTGCAGATGTTGCCGAAAAATTTCACGCGGCTGCTTTAAAAGTTACTTCGGCGCAACGGATAGCTATTGTAGGCCTCAAAGCAGAAGATGTGCCGCGCGCCTGGAAGGAACTGGGGATGGCCCCAGGCCACGCTGTAGGGCTTTGCGTTCGCAGCGTTAAGGTTTGCCCGGGAACTGCCTTTTGTAAGCGTGGGTTGCAAGATGCCTTATCTCTCGGCCTGGAATTGGATAAGCGTTACCATGGCCTGGAACTGCCGGCCAAATTTAAGGTCGCAGTAGCGGGCTGCCCCAATAAATGTACGGATGCGGCCAGTGTTGATTTAGGTTTTATGGGTACGCAACATGGCTTTCATGTCTATGTCGGGGGCAATGGCGGCGTCAAACCGCGCCAGGCAGATTTGCTTGCTGAAAATGTAGATGCGGATCAAGCTTTGCAGATTACGGCAAAAATAATCGGCTATTTTAAAACGATGGGCCGCAAAAATGAAAGAATCGGCAAAATGATTGACAGAGTAGGCCTGGAGTTTTTTAAGACGGCAACACTTGGGTAGCGGTACATAAGGTCTAAAAGTGAATGTGGTCACGTACAATGTTTTATCTTTTAACCTCCGACATAAATGAGAATGTTGAGGTGACTAGTCACATTGGCGTGGTTGGAGTATTTTGTTGTCAATGATATCGCCCGCTTTGGTCTGGCAGCCGTTTTCTTTGCCATGGTTTTGGAGAGCGCTTGTATCCCGATACCGAGTGAAATAGTGATGCCGTATGCCGGGGTGCTGGTGGCCAAGGGGAAAGCCGCCCTGTGGCAAGCAGGCCTGGTTGGTTCTACCGCCAATCTGGTTGGGTCATGTCTTGCTTATACTGCCGGTCGTTATGGCGGCAGAACCTTTATTCAAAAGTATGGCAAGTATATCCTGTTGTCGCAGAAACATTTAGCGGCTGCCGACAAGTGGTTTGCCAACCGGGGCGAAGCGACAGTGTTTGCCTGCCGGCTTTTACCCGGGGTGCGCACGTTTATTTCCTTGCCGGCGGGGATTGCCCGAATGAACTTTTTACGGTTCGCTATTTACTCTTTTTTTGGGGCATTACCGTGGAATTTAGCGCTTGCCTATCTGGGAATTGTGTTTACAGACAACTGGCAGGCGATGCAACTCTATCTGCACCGTTTTAACTTTGTAATTTGGGGAGCCTTGGCAGTGTTGATTATCGGCGGTTGGTGGTTCAGAAAACGCAAAAAATAGGGCTAAAAATACTTGTCTTTTGCAATAAGGCCGTGGGAGCCTTATTTTTTTTGCCTTGAGTGCGTACCGATTAGGCGAATAAATTTTCGTTTAGGGAAAATTTTAGTATAATGATGTTGATTGTTAGTTAGTTGAAGAAAAATAATGTTGAACGGCAGGGGGAGTTGATTGTTAGGATGAGTGTTTCGGATCGGTTAGAGCGTTTACCACTTTTACGCTTTCACTTCATCTTGCTGGTGACAGCGGGAATCGGTTGGTTATTTGATTCGATGGACACCGGCATAGTCTCTTTCGTATTACCGGTATTAATGAAAAGTTGGTCACTTAAACCGGAGCAAATCGGCCTGATTAGCAGCATTGGCCTGATTGGCATGGCCATTGGGGCGGTGTTAGCCGGGACCATAGCCGATTATTTTGGGCGAAAAAAGGTTTTCGCCGGCACGCTGGTGCTGTATTCACTGGCAACCGGTTTGTGCGCCTTGGCTTGGAATCTGCCCAGCCTTTTGGTGTTTCGTTTCTTCGTCGGTTTTGGCTTAGGGGGTCAACTGCCGGTGGCCGTAACCTTGGTTACAGAATATTCGCCGGCCCGGCTGCGAGGCAGGTTCCTGGTTCTGTTGGAAAGCTTTTGGGCAGTAGGTTGGTTGGTGGCTGCAATCATTGCCTATCTGGTTATCCCTAAGTATGGTTGGCCGGTGGCCTTCTTCATTGGAGCGCTTCCAGCGCTGTATGTATATTTCATCTGGCGCAAGATCCCGGAATCACCACGTTACCTCGAACGCACAGGCAACTATCACGCAGCGGAAAAAATTGTTGCACGATTAGAGAAGGAAGCTGGGATAGTCGATAATGGGGGAACAGCCGAAAATCCCGAAGTATCCAGAAAAGAGGTCACGGGGTCAACAAAATTTCCGCTCGCCGAGCTATGGTCAAGCCGATACCTCAGGCGGACCGTGTTCCTGTGGATTCTTTGGTTTTGTATCGTTTTTTCTTACTACGGCATCTTTACCTGGCTGCCGGCAATTTTAGCCGCGAAAATTTCGCTGATCAAGAGTTTCCAGTTCGTATTGATCATGACGATCGCCCAGATTCCCGGGTATTTCAGTGCGGCATATCTGGTCGAAAAGATCGGACGCAAACTAACGCTTGGCTCCTTCTTGGCCTTGTGCGGCTTCGCAGCTTTTTTCTTCGGCCGTGCCGCTGGCACAGGCGCTGTACTTATCTGGGGCAGCTTGATGAGTTTCTTTAATTTGGGAGCTTGGGGAGTTGTATATACCTATACGCCGGAGTTATACCCGACGCGGGCGAGGGCTTCCGGTTCAGGCTGGGCTGCCGGTTTCGGGCGAATAGGTGGCATCCTTGCGCCCATCGTGGTTGGCTGGATGCTGGCAAGTAAACAGGGTACTGCGCCGGTTTTTGCCATGTTTACCGGGGTGCTGTTGTTAGGCGCTTTGGATGTCGCTATTTTGGGTGAGGAAACTAAAGGCAAGACCCTCACCGATTTAACCGAATAACCTTTGCGGGCAAGTGGAACCGTTTTGGGACAAGGATAATATAGGTGGAGGTCGCAACGTGATAATCGGAATTTTCAGCGATGCGCATGGGGATATTGGTGCGCTTGAACAGGCAATTCAAGCCTTGGATCAGGCGCAAAAACTGATCTTCCTGGGCGATGTGCATGAGTTTACTCCGGAAGTGTCTCTGTGTATTGATGAGTTACGGGCAAATAAGGTTATTGCCGTAAAAGGAAACTGTGACCGGCATGCGGTCATTGGTGATACTAACGGTATTTATCGGGCCTGGCTAGCCGGGTTGCCCGAGGAATACCGGGAGAATGGTTTGCTGTTCATGCATCAACCACTTGACAGCGGGTATCTCTTTAACCGTGATGACATCCAGGTGTGTTTTTGCGGTCATACCCATCGTTCCTTCGTGATTACGCCAAATGAACGGCGACAGCTGATTCCGGGTGAAACGGTTACCTTTGCTGCCGCGGGTAAATATCTTGTCGGCATCGGTTCAATTTCCCGGCCTCGTGGCGGTGAGGCTAAAGTAGTAGCCCTGTATGATACGGTTAAGCGTGAGCTGAGGTTACAAGGACTATAATTAACGGGCAGAATAATTTAGGGAGGACTGACAGTGCTACTTGGCGCAAGCCTCACGATATTTGTATTTTCAATTTCGGCCGGCGTTATCGGCGCTTTGCTCGGCTTGGGCGGTGGCCTGATCGTGATCCCGGTTTTGTCCCTACTTTTAGGGGTACCGATTCATGAGGCAATCGGCGCTGGATTGGTAGCGGTAATTACAACTTCCAGCGGTGCCGCGATTGCCTATGTGAGGGACAAGATCAGCAACATCAGGCTCGGGATGTTCCTGGAAACGGCCACAACTGTTGGAGCGATTACCGGTGCTCTGATTGCCGGACTGGTTGGGGCCAAGACCTTGTACATTACTTTTGGGCTATTGATGGCTTATTCAGCCCTGGCAATGCTTAAAAAGCGCCATAGCGAATTGCCTACCGGCGTTAGGGAACACCCGGTTGCGGCTCGTCTAAAGCTGAGCAGT
>DATAMA010000177.1:0-16474 GCA_036260765.1 Desulfobacteria bacterium
CCTGCGGTGAACAGCCGAGATTTTTCCAGCATGCCGCTAACGGGCAGTGACTAAATTCAATCACTGCATGGTTTTCATCGATTTCTTTTACCTCATTAGCAAATACCTTGCGGCCCAAACCAGGAGAAAACTCCGCAACAAATTCTCGCATATTGGTGGTCGGATTCATTTTGCCGCCTTTTAGGCAACCAAACTGAAAAACCGCCTTGCGGGCAATATGCTCAGCGTTCCCACCCGCTGCTTCAATTTCTTTTACCAAAAGATAAAACCAAGTAGCTCTGTCGGCAATAGCGTTGCGTACATAAGTGACAGCCTGATCGACCTCAAGTTGTTCTTTTTCCATCTGGTCACACCTCTTTCTCGAACAGCATGTTCCTCAAACGTATCGTTTTATTAATTCACCCTAGATGACGGTGTTCCTGCTGAAGCGAGAAAAATAAACGAAGTTGACCGTAGGCAAGCGGCCAGGCCCTACAATTTAATGATCTTTAAGCCGGACAACAGAATAAGCAAGATGGCAACCGGGGCCACAAACCGAATTAAAAGAAGATAGACTTTAAAGATCCCGGCATTTGCCAGCTCGCCGTTATTGGAAAATTCAGCGAGGGCCTTTTTAACTCCCCAACGCCAGCCGACAAACAGCGCGATGGCGATGCCACCCACAGGCAGGAGGATGTTCGAAGTAACGAAGTCATAAAAGTCGAAGAAATTTAAGCCGAAGATTTTTACGCCGGCCAGGACACTCGAAGACAGCGTTGCCGTAATACCGAAGAGAGCAATGACAACTACCGTCACCCACGTAGCCAAGCGCCTTGACCAGTTTAACTCTTCTGACAAGAAAGCTACTACTACTTCCAGCAGTGATAACATCGCCCCGGTAGCCGCGATCGATACCAGTACGAAGAACAAGGTCATAAAGAACCGCCCAAAGGGCATTGAACTAAACACGGTCGGAATTGTGATAAATAACAACGATGGTCCGGCATCCGGCTTAAAGCCAAACGCAAAAACCGCCGGGAATATCGCTACTCCTGCCATTAATGAAACTAAAGTATCTGAAAGGACAACTTTCAAGGCCGTGCCCGGCAGGTTTTCACGCTTACTATAGTAACTTCCGTACGTGACCATTACGCTCATGCCCACGCTCAGTTTAAAGAAGGCTAACCCCAAAGCGGCCAGGACTACGCTTACCGTAATTTTGGAAAAGTCGGGCTGGAATAAAAATGCAAGCCCTTTGGCTGCTCCCGGTAACGATAACGCCCGGATATCCACGATAATGAGTAAGAGAAAAAGTATCGGCATTAAAACCTTGGTAACCCGTTCAATCCCCTTGGTTACCCCGGCGGTGATAATAACCCCAATGACAACAAGCACTACTGCCTGCCAGAAAAGCGGTTGCCCTATTCCTCCTGCCAACACTTTAAAGACCTGTGATGTCTTGGCCGGACTTGTTGTCGAAATTACCCCAGTCGCCGCCTTAAAGATATACGAAAAGACCCAACCTGCTACACAGGTGTAAAATGCCATAATTAAGAATGAACATAAGGCGCCCGCCACCCCGGTCAAATACCACGGAGTGCCCGGTGCAATCTTCTTATACGCTTTAACCGCGTTTGTCTTGGCGTTACGCCCGATCATCAACTCAGCGATCATTACCGGTAAACCAACCAGCGCTACACACAACAAATAGATAACGATAAAAGCGGCTCCGCCATTCGCGCCCGTAACAGACGGAAACTTCCAAATATTGCCTAAGCCAACAGCCGAACCGAGCGTTGCGGCAATCACCCCGATACTGCTAGAAAACCCTTCCCGCTTTTGCTGTTCCACAGTTATCCTCCTTAAGATTTTTGCATGTTCTTATTATTCGGTAAGTTCTAATAAATTCCTTCTAGTTATTAGAATTTTTGACTTTATATGCTCACTTCTAATTTTGTCTAGCGCTGAAGCGTCGCACTCCTTGTCATTATTTCCCATATAATGTACAAGGCACCTCCTATCCACCAAAAAGTGCACTAAAATGAGCCATCCCAGACCACGATGAAGGGTAGGTGAGACAGTTGTACAGAGCGGCAGAAGTTTACCATGTTCATGCTTATTCCTACGTGACTTCCTTCAACGACGGCCACGTACACGGTATGTTCGGGGTCACGGGACGAGGGATTCTCACTGGTGGTACTCACGTCCATTATTACCGTGGTGTAACCACATTTGCTGACGGTCATGTTCACTACTACGCAGGAGTCAGCGGTCCTGCAATCCACCTACCGGGCGGCGGACACGTCCATTACCAAAGCGGCATGACCACAATCAACTTTGGTCATACTCATGGTTATGCCGGCAACGATCATCCCTCTCCTCCTTAAACCGCAAGGTTTAGTGAACCAAAGATAAAGTACCCGCCTTATCCTTATCGGCCTTACCCCTATTTCTATTAACTAAATAAACAGCAAGAAAGGGCGCTCCATAAGCGCCCCTTCTTACTGCTTCGATTACAACATGTACTGAACACAAACAACATCGAGCCAACGGTCGAATTTTTTACCTACTTCCCGGTACTTCCCAACTGTCTCGAAACCAAGTTTTTTGCTCAACTCTAAGCTGGCGACATTTTCCCCGGTTATCAATCCAATTACCGAATGAAATCCTAAGATTCCAGCACGGTGTAATAGTTCGCGCACAATCGCTTCCCCTATGCCTTGACCGCGAAAATTTTGGTGAATATAGACGGAAAACTCTGTTGAAGGATCATAGGCCGGACGCGGGTGAAAAGGAGACAGGCTTCCCCAGCCAGCTACTGTATCGTTAGCTAACGCTGAAATAAGCGGATATTTGGGGTTTTGGTGAAAATGAAACCACTCTCGCCGTTCCGCAAGACTCTTTACTTCGGTGTCAAAAGTAGCAATTCCCGTCGACACTTGTTCGTTATAGATCTCGGTTAAAGCGGGTAGATCCTCGAGCTCACTAGTGCGTATTTTAATGCTGGACATAATTATCCTCCTCACAGTTATCCTAATCTTACTCGTAATGACGAGTAAACTCAACCTGCCTGCCGTCGAATAACCGTGTGAACGCAGGGAAAACTAAGCAATGATTGAAAACTTGAGGCCCGCCGAAGCGGCGAAGGGAAGGAGTCCAGCATTGATCACCATTATCAGAACTCTCGTCCTATACGCCCTGGTCGTTTTAGTGATGCGGCTAATGGGTAAACGTCAAGTCGGACAACTACAACCATATGAATTAGTGGTAGTAATTTTGATCTCTGAGTTAGCCTCTGTGCCGATGGAGAATACCGGAATTCCCCTGTTAAGCGGTGTTGTTCCGATCCTGGTTTTGCTAATATCCAGTATTAGTATTTCTTACCTATCATTAAAAAACGAAAGGGCACGCGCAATTATTTGTGGGAAACCTACAATTTTAATCGAGAGAGGAAATATTCTCTACAAGGAGCTGGAAAAACTTCGTTATAGCGTAAGCGACCTGTTGGAGCAGTTACGGGTTAAGAACATGCCCAACGTCGCTGATGTGGAGTTTGCTATTCTGGAAACCAACGGTGAATTAAGCGTAATCCCCAAATCGCAGAAACGTCCCCTAATTCCTGAGGATTTACAGCTTAGTACCAAATACGAAGGTTTGCCGTTCATTTTAATTATGGATGGCAAAGTAGTAGAAAGTAATCTTGAGCAGGCCAAGGTGGATCTGACTTGGCTAAACGGTCAGCTAAAACGCTTTAATATCGACGGTCCCGAACAAGTGCTGTTGGCCAGTCTGGACTCAACCGGCAGTCTGTATGTCCAGGGCAAACCGACAAGCGAAAAACTGATGCACTAAGGAGATGGAACGATGCGTACAATCACGGTTACGTTACTCGGTTTTGCGTTGCTCGTCGGCATTTCCCTCGGCGCTAACAGTTACCTAAATTCTTCAGCGCAACACCTGAGCAGGTATCTGGCTAATACGGAAAAATCAATTCAAGCAGATAAATGGAGCTCCGCCACGAATGACTTAAATAAGATGCAAATTGCCTGGCGGGATACAAAATATTGGTGGAGTATCTTACTTGACCATCAAGAGATTGACAATATTGAAATTAGCCTTAATCGTCTCGACGAATACATTAAAACAAAAGGTATGTCGCTTTCCCTGGGCGAACTATCTGCTTTGCAAATGTTGATTGAACACATCTCCGACAAAGAGACACCAAGTCTAAGGAATATCCTTTAACCAAGAGAATTGCCTGTTGGCCTTGCATAGTTTGACCTCTAGACTCAAAAACTACCTCGTGCAAACTACTTTATAACAGGAGTTGAAAAAGTATGCAACTGAATAAAGAAAGCGTTTACGAAGTAAAAGACGGCGAGGCTATTCGCAAAGCGATAATGGAAGCGGAAGTAGTTGGACGCAAGTGCCAGCTCTATGCCTCGATTGCGCAGAACAATGAGACGCGTACGCTAATGGAAAATACAACCCGGGACATGGAGCGGGCGATCGATAAAATGAAAAAAGTAGCCACCCGTTACATGTAATTCGTTCTTGGAAGGGAGAGAAATTAAAAAATGCAATTCAACCCGGCTATGTCTGACGTCGACATGTTAATTGATTTAGAAAAAGATACACGGTTGGCAGCCGTAGCTTATCTTAGTACCGCTGGAGAGGCCCATGATCCTACCCTAAAGGACCTCTTCTTTGACTTTTCGAAAGGTTCAATGAAGCATCAAGAAAAGTGCCTGGATTTAATAAAAAAAATGGGCGGAGACATTTAATACACAAAAATAACAGGCGCCAAATTGGCGCCTGTTTTTATTCTTAATGGTTAACCGGTTAATTCATTACTAAATTGGCTTTGGTAGTGGGCGAAAAAACCTTCCAAGGTATAGGTAACCCCTTTTCCATGTTGCTCGAGCGAAACTGTCCGATCAGTGGGATTAAAACCAATCAATTTCATGCCGAGACGTTTGGCCATGTTGCTGAGTTCGATGCGCAGACCTCGACCTAAATCTTTCATCAAATCCACTCACCTTTCGCCACTTATTCAACTACACCTGCTTTTATGTATGTCCTTTTTGGCTCGCACCTGCCTCCTTTCCACCTTTTAGTTCAAGGTATGTTTATTATAATTCGCGATTGCCTGAAACTTTCCTGCTTGGATCTTTCGGTCCAAACGTAGATTAGAGGCGATATTCCGTATCTGATGAATGCGAGGTTTCTGTTCGGGGAGCGGTTTGGGGCGTTTCGGACTGATTGAGTAGATCAATGACCCCCTGCAATCCATTTTTTACAGTGTTGATGTAAGCATCCCGGTGGGTTTGATCCGTCAGCGTCTGCAGCTCCTGTGTAACGATACGTGCCCTAGACACTAAGCCAGTTGCGTTGGTTTGACCGGTCTCCAGAGTCTTACTCATTGAATTACCACTAACGATAAATGACCCGACAATCACTATTACTATTAGCCCAGTGATGGTTTTTAGTAACATTTTCACGGATGTTACCTCCAATTTGGTTTTATTGGTTTATTTTTCCTATTATTTCCTGTAATACGGATCATTATTCGCCTGGGTAATCCGGTTTACCGAAAATCACAGAGCCGAAAGTAAATGGACACGGACAGCCAGTTGCACTATTTTGGGTTTACCCCCATATTCTGCCATTAAAGAGGTATGAGGATGGTGCAGGATGAATATTATCGTGACTCTGTTTAAGATTTTCGCCGCTGGAACGATGGCCGTTTACCCCAGGGCAGGCATGTATGGAGGCAGCATTCTTCAATTTATTCAGGCCGGCTATCGCCTGGGCAATCATTTTGGTCTCTTTCGCCCCGATAGTCGACCGGTAGCCCCAGGACCCAGCGGACAAGGCAATTACGTTTGGTGGCAGGATGCAATGGTTATGTTTAAGGTTTTAGCGCCGCTGGCACAACGGGTAGTGCCAAAATAAAAAGCCGGGATTTCCCGGCTTTTTATCGTCTATAAATTGTCGTCCCGCAGCCACCGTGCCACTTCAATCGAATCCTCTTGGTAGATTGCGGTCAATTTCCATTTTTCATCCAACCAAACAAATTGCCAGAACTCCGTAAAGTATAAACGGTTGTCTTCTTCGCCGGCAATGATTCGACCGCTTCCATCAACTGTATAGTCGTACAAACTGGCAAAAACTTTAGCTACAAAAGACTCCCCAGTGGGATCCAATTTGCAATGAACAAAGTCAATATTGTCAGTAGTCAGCTCAGGGTCTTTAATGATATTTCGCTCGCCACGGGCACGCATTGCCGCGAGTTTGGAATTATAGTCGGCTAACAACTCCGCACTTAGATAGTCGCTACCCTCACTCAAATCCTGACGTGCCCAGGCATCCTGCAGGTAAAAGAAGACCTGTCTGACTCTGCCTGTCAGCGCTGCGTAATCCCAGCGCGGAAACTTTTGCGCATAATAATCCATGTTTTCTCGGGTGAACGAAACCGCTTTTGCTGTGCGACTTCGGTCATTTTTAATCGGCTTTCCAGCAAAATCGGTCGGTTCTCCGGGGTACGAAGGCGGTTCCATATTTCCGGAACCATAACTGCCAAAGCCGCCATTACGTCCAAAGAACCCGCCCTTAATGAAAAACCGATAAGCAAAGTAAGCGATTGCCGCTAAGATGATTATGGTGAACAAAGCGGAAAAAAGGCCCCCGCCTCCACTTCCGCCACCGAAGAAGAAAAACGGGAAAAAGCCGTGCGAAAATCCGCGTCCCAACCCGCTGCTAAATCCGCCACCGCTAAATCCGCCACCGCCAAAACTACCGCCGGATCCGCCCGAGAAGCCACGCGAAAAGGAACCGCCACGCCCGCCACCTCCTCGGGCAAAAACAGAGGTAGCCTGAAGAGCCCAGTAGATAGCTGTGGCTCCCAGGACCCCGAAACCCTTTTTCATCCGCCTCACTCCATAATTACTGTTTTTCCTGTTTACCCATAGTTGCTTTTAGTTTCGCTAGTTCGTCCTCTACCGCTACTGAAGTGGAGGATTTTTTGAGTTCCTCCATCTGGGCATCAAAACCGGACTGTGCGGTCAGGCGTGAAGCCTTGGCTTCTGCCTCAACATGATCAATTTTGTCCCGCATCCGATCGATGTCGCTCAAGGGATCGTGCTCACCTAGGCCTGAGATTGCGTCATTAGCCTTTTTCATCGTTTGCGCCCTGCGTTGCCGCATTACCAAGTTATCGCGCTCTGCTTTAGCCTTTTGGAGTTTTTCCGTGAGCACCTTTAGATTTTCCTGCAGGTCAATAACTACCTGTTCCTGCTCTTGAAGCTGTTGCCGATAATCAGCTAGTTGCTGTTCAGCCTGCTGTTTACGGTTAATGGCCGTTCGTGCCAAATCATCGCGATTTTGGCTGACAGCAAGCGTAGCTTGTTCGCTGGACTCAGCAATTGTTTTCTCTGCTTCCTCAATTTTCTCCTGCAACATTAGCTTGTCAGCCATGGCTCGGTTAACTTGTACCGTAAAACTCCTTAATTCTTCAGTTGCCCGATCGATATACAGGTTAAGCATTTTTTCCGGGTCTTCCGCTTTGTTTACAATATCGTTTACGTTTGCCTGAAGCAAGTCCTTAATCCGCGAAAACAGTCCCATAAAATGTTCCTCCTTAAAAAGATTCTACTTGATATTAAATGTTGTTATGCCAATAGTTGTTCGGTGGTAAACTGCCTTATTTATCAAGCGCCATTCTGGAACAGCCTCCTTCGCTTAATTTTACGCCTTACCCGGCCTCAAAACAAGGCACACGCAGTTTGCCACTCCAGTGAAGATATTGCCTTGTCCTTATGACCATATTATATGTTCATTGTGACCATATGTCAATGCCCAAAACAAGAATATATAAAAAAATCCGGGTGTCGCTTAACTCCCGGATTTCATTGGATATTTCATTTTTTATTGCTGCTATGCTCTATGCTAAAACAGATTTTCGTCCTTCGACTACGGCGACTACGCCGCCCAACAGGTTGAAATAGCGCGTATCCTCCAGGCCACATTCCGCAAAGATCTGGGCTAATTCTTGCTGTGGCGGAAATTCCCGGGCTGAGTCATACAGATACTGATAGGCGCTCCGTCGCCCGGACCAGATTTTACCCATTAGGGGAACGAATTTCTCAAAATACAGCCAATAAGCCTGTTTAAAAACCGGCAGCGTTGGCTTTCCCATGTCCAAGGAGACAATTTTCCGTCCCGGCTTTACTACCCTGGCCATTTCTTTGATGCCCTGGCGCAAATCCGGTAAATTGCGTAATCCCCAGCCGACCGTGGCGCCATCAAAGCTGTTGTCGGCAAACGGCAGTTCCATTGCGTTACCCTGAATAAATTCAATTAATTCTTGACCCGGAAAAGTCTTAACATTTTCGGCCGCTACAGCCAACATGTTTTCCGAGAAGTCTAACCCGGTAACACTCCCCGCGCAGCCAACTGCGTCAGCAAGTTCCATGCTTAAGTAGCCGGTACCGCAACAAACGTCCAGCACGTTGTCACCCTGTTTTACCTCACAGCGCCGCACCGCAAATCTGCGCCAACGCTTGTCCCTGCCCATACTCATCAAGGTGTTTAACCGGTCATAACTCTTGGCTATGTCGTTAAAGGTTTGCCGGACAAACTTTTCTTTTTGTTGGCGGCTAGGTAGTTTACTCAAACATCTATCTCCCTTACCTATTCTATTGCTAGTAGTGTACTACAATCTTGTTCACAATTCCATGTATCGCTTAGGTCATAGATAAGAGAATCGGTTACTTGGCCAGTTCCAGTAAAGCCTTGGTATAAATTTTCAGACTTACCCGAATATCGTCTAACAAGATGTATTCATTAGCCATATGTGCCACTTCATCTCTGCCCGGTAAAGTAGGACCAAATGCTACGGCTCCTTTGACCATCCGGGCATAGGTACCGCCGCCAATGGCGATTGCTTCTCGCTTGTCACCGGTGAAGTCCCGGTAAATATTCACCAAAGTCCGCACTAACGGGCTGTCTTTGGGTACATAATGAGACCGCTGAAACGATAATATTTCGACACCAAAGCCGGCTTGTTCAAATTTTGTTCTGACCTGTTCCCAAACCTGGTCAAGGTTATAGGTAACCGGACAGCGAATATCAATTGACGCTTCCCCTTTACCCTCGCTTAGCTTTATCATTCCCAGATTAATGGTAAGTTTACCGGAGACCTCATCGGTTAAGGCCAAATCAATTCCTTCTCCGTTCAGTCCTTTCGTCGCGGTAAGCAAAAACTGCAGCTGGTCGTCGAGAGTTTGCGAGGAAGCAATTGTTTCCAGCAGACTGATTATCGCATTTATCCCCTTTTGCGGTGTGCTGCCATGCGCCGCTTTGCCATAGGCAGTTAGTTTGAGTTTGTTTTCTTCCCTGCTAACCTCAATGCGGGCATTTGGCAGGCGGCTCCCGGAATTTTGCAGGTTTTGCGCAAACTCCGTCCAATTCTCTGCTGACCCTTTCGGACTAAGCAATGCTTCAGCGACCTGTGGAACAACATTGGGACGTGCTCCACCGGAAAGCATTAATCCCTTTGTAGCCGCTTTCCAGGTAACTTTAAATTGAGCGATTCCTTTTTCTGCATGAATCAGCGGGAACTCAGCATCCGGAGAAAACCCGATTGTCGGGTTCTCCTCATGTTTTAAATAGTAGTCCACGCAGCTCATGCCGCACTCTTCATCACAGCCGGCAATAATTCTGATTCGTTTGCCCAAAGGTAGACCGCTGTCTTTCACTGCCTTTAGCGCATATAGAATTGTAAGCGCAGGCCCTTTATTATCTATCGCACCGCGGCCAAAGACCTTTCCGTCTTTTAGGACTGCTTCAAACGGTTCGGATTCCCACCCGGTACCGGGCGGTACTACATCCAGATGAACAAGCACGCCGATCAGTTCATCCCCCTCGCCATATTCGACATGTCCAGCATAACCATCAACGTTTTTGACCCGAAAACCCATGTCAGCAGCCTTGGCCAGGTACCATTTCAAGGCGTCGGCCGGTCCTTTACCGAAAGGAGCGCCGGCTCCGACCGTAGCTTCATCTCTTACGCTCGGAATACGAATCAGCTCTTTCAGGTCCTTTAATAACGGGCTTTCATATTTCTGCACTAAGCCATCATAGTTCATACCTTAATACTCCTTTTCGTTACTTATTCGCAGCATAATTAACCAATAATCATCGTAGGGTTTAGCACGGAGGTATTAACAATGCTTTATCCTTTAAAGCTAAAGCCAATTTTTAAAGAGCGAATCTGGGGCGGGCAACATCTTGCGCAAACTTTTGGCTATAAACTACCGGTAGGGGCGATAATCGGCGAGGTTTGGCTGTTAGCCTCCCATCCCCATGGAAGCAATGTGATTGAGAATGGTCACTTCGCCGGAATCACCTTGGCTAACCTGATGGCACAGCATGGGCGTGAGCTTGTAGGCCCGGCTATGAGCAGCAAATCCTTTCCCCTGCTGGTCAAGTTACTGGATGCCGGTGCTTGTCTTTCGGTTCAAGTTCATCCGGATAATACTTTCGCCGTAATGCATGAACAGGAATGCGGCAAAAATGAGTTATGGGTTATTCTCGCCGCCAAACCGGATGCCGAGATCGTCTACGGCTTAAAACCCGGCATTGACGCCGCTAGTTTTTCCGAAGCGGTCCGTAAAGGAACAGGGCTTGACTCCTACCTAAACCGCATCATGGTCAAACCCGGCGACGTATTTTTTATTCCTGCCGGGATGCTCCATTCCTTGGGTAAAGATATCCTGGCGGCCGAAATTCAAGATAATTCCGATGTAACCTACCGCGTTTTCGACTACGGTCGTCTGGACCATAGCGGTCAACCACGCAAGCTTAACATCAACAAAGCCCTCAAAGTGATCGATTTAGCCAAGCCGCCCTGCCAAACAGTGCTGCCTTTTTCCGGTCCGACATTTAGGGTGGAACGGCTTACGATCAGTGATAAATTCCGCCTGATAAATAGCGATGAAGCCCTGCAGTTTCTGTTAGTATTGAAAGGGATAGGCAAACTAACGGGTAAGGGAACAAACCTGCTCATTCGACCGGGTGACGCGTTGGTTATCCCCGCCTCTGTCGCCGGTGTAACTCTGACAGGCACGCTGGAACTATTAAAGGGGCAAGCAGTTTGGCCGGGCCAGTGTTAAACTGATAGGACATAACGTGCTGATTTCTGGGCCCCGCTGGTGAGCTCAACTTTTTTCTGTTCAAAACCGGGCCTGCCCAGCAAAGCATAGGTCGCATTTTTTCCTTCTTCTACCCCGGGTTGATTGAAGGCGTCGACCTGGAGCAATTCCCCTGCAAATGCGGTCTCCACTTCAAACAGATACAACAACTGCCCAACAGTAAATGGGTTCACCCTTGGCAAGATAATCGTATTGTTGAGCCTGCCGGCCTTGGTCAGCGCATATGCGGTGGCTCGTTGTTCGGCATCCATTAACTCATTTAATGAATGGCCGCCCAGGAAAGCAAGATTGGTAAGTTCCACGAAATCCGTGGGAATTTTCACCTCACGCCGGAACTCTTCGACCCGTAAAAAGGTTATCACCTTATCAAACGGGCCTTCAGTATAAAGCTGTACCTGCGAGTGCTGATCGGTCACCCCGAGCGCCTTGACCGGGGTCTGGCCAACACAAACTTCTTTTCCGGTTAAATCGTTTCTTTTTCCCAGACTCTCGGCCCACAATTGCGCATACCAGTCGGCGATATATTTTAACGAGTCCGCATATGGCATTAAAACAGAAATATTGTTACCTTTGCGATACGCTAAAATCTGTAAAAGCGCCAGTAAATAGGCTGGATTTTGTGCCAACGGCTTACTTTCAATCCATTGATCCATAAACGCGGCACCGGCAAGCAGTTCTTCGATATCAATACCGGTCATGGCTGCCGGCAACAGCCCTACGGGGCAAAGTTCAGAAAACCGCCCGCCAACACCCTCCGGAATGTAAAACAAGCGATAGCCTTCCTGCCGCGCAATTTTGACCAGGCTACCCCCTTTGCTATCCGTTGTTGCGACAAGGTGTTCATAATACTTATCACCAAGCCGTTCTTTCAGAAGAGCACGAACCAGCATAAACTGGGACATAGTTTCCGAAGTACTGCCGGATTTGGTAATAACATTGAACAAAGTCTCCGCGGGATCCATTAGATCGAGCAAAGCGGCAAAACGCTCTGGATCGGCGTTATCGATGACATACAGCCGGGGCCGCCCATCGCGTAGGTTTTTTGGCAGTTCATTGTAATAGAGATGGTTGAGCGCCTGCTGTACGGCCAACGGTCCTAAAGCTGAACCACCAATACCGAGTACGACAAAGTTGGTAAATTTGTGCCGTGCTTTGTCCGCAAAGGCAACGATTTCAGAGACAACAGCGGTTTGGCCGTAAGGCAAGTCACGCCAGGCCAACTGCGGACGTTTTTGCTTTAGACTGTCTTCCGCTTCCAAGGCAGCTTTTTTATTTGTTTCTACTTCCTGCTCCTTAATCCCTGCTGTTCCGATAGCATCTACAAACATGTTGGTAAGATCAAAACGCAGCGCATTAGCTGCCTGCCATTCTTGATTTAAAAACAGCTTCATGTACCTAACCCCCAATTATGAACGAGAGTGCTAGTTTATCATGTCCAGTGTCCATATTTCCTAATATACCACTTTTTTCCGCGCCGTGGTAGAATAACGGATGAAGCAATGTAAACAATGAGGTGTAATACGATGCCCTTATATCATGTATATACTGACGGAGCCTGCTCAGGCAATCCCGGCCCAGGCGGCTGGGGAGTTGTTATTCTGGATTCTACCGAAAACCTGCTCCAAGAGATAAGTGGTTTTCAACCCAATACTACAAATAACCGGATGGAACTTCTCGCCGCAATCAGCGGCATTAAACGAGTCGTGGACTGGTCAAGTAGTCCGCAAGTCTTGCTGTATAGTGATTCCAGTTATCTGATCAACGCATTTAACCAAGGCTGGGTGAAGAGTTGGTTAAAAAGCGGCTGGAAAAAAGGGACAGTAAAAAACCGAGACCTATGGCAAGAGCTGGTCAAATTAACGGTTCGGGCTGAGATTAAATGGATGAAAGTAAAAGGACATGCAGATAATCGGTATAACAATCGCTGTGATCAACTTGCGGTATCTGAGATCAAGCGTCAGACGCCTGACGCCGCAAGGTCTAAAGACAGAACCCCCAAAAGTGTTTCCAATCAAGTAACAGAGGCAAACAGCGACGGTAACAGGCGGGTAGTCACTAAGGGCTCCGGCGCCGCCCGACTGACACCCGACCAAGTGAGGAGACCTGGTGTTGACCCCGTTTTGCTCAACAATCCCCGTGGCAAAAAGCCGTCCGACAACCGCTGTCTTGTATCCATCGCCGACCTACCGTTGAACACAGCCAAAATAAGGCATATTGCAGAGCGCTATACTTATGCCGACATGAAAGCAAAATTTAACCGTGAAACAATTACCAGTATCAACAATTCTGTTGCCTTTGCTACGTATAATCACCCCAGCGTTAAAATTCACCCGTTTTTCCTGCAAGTGGGCCAAATGACTGATTTCTGGCTCGAGCGCAATGCAGCGAGGCCTAACCCATATCCCGTTCCCGAGCGGCAGGAATTGGTTAAATTGATCTGCACCTTTATCGCCGATGTCGGTGTGAAAAAAGCCCAAGAGTATGGACTGGAAGTGGATATACTTGGTCAACCAGGGCAAAAATAAAAAGGGAACTCATCATTTACAGACGTTCCCTCTCAGTTAACAGGCCTTCATTATCCCGGTGGCCCTTTATCTCTCTATAGTTTATGAATTACGCAGTGATAATGTCACGCATCACGTTCAATCCAGGTTCGGATACAATTTAAATCAATAAACTGGTCACACTCATTGATTAACTCGATTGACGTTGAACTGCGCCGTCCCACACAACCAACAACTTTACCAAGATTGCGCAAATGGGAAACAACCGATAAATAATCGCTGTCCCCGCCAAAAATGACCGCTTCATCATAGCCATTAATTCCCGCGAGCATCCGAAATACCAGTTCAATATCCAAATTACCCTTTAACTTTACTTGCCCTGTGCGTTGATCATTGATCACTTTAACCTCTTTGTCTATTACATGGTATCCGGTATAGATGAGAAATCGCTTAAATCGACGATAGTTATCTACTGCAGTATGGTTACTGGCCGGTGGAGTTGCAGTAAAGTAATAGGCGCCAATTAATTGCTTATTGTCCGAAAAATAGTGGTAAACCTTCTTGTAATCGATAAACCACCCGTTTTCGCGTTGCGCATAAAACATCGCGGCGCCATCGATGAATAGAGCTATCTTCACCCCATAGCAGACCTCCTCTCTCCTCTCGCCTATACCATAATATGTCAACCATCTGGGAAACAGGACGACTGCTTGCTTATCCCTTGCAACTTTTTTGAGTTTGGACAACAGTTTAAGCGTTAAAAGCCTCAAGCAGAAGGAGCGTTGTTATGCCGTACTGCCTCGACTGTGGAAACGATAAACTATTTTCCAGCGAACTCGTATCGCCAGAGGTGCCCTTCGTCAATCCCCCATTGCCCCTGCAGGCTAACTTTAGCCCCCAAGGGCACCTGGAAACGATTGAATATACAGGCAGTGATCAGGACCTATCTGAGGATGCTTTCGACAAACCGCAGGAATTCTTTAATGTTTGTTCCCTTTGCGGTTCGAAAAACATCGTCTGGCATCACTGACGGTTACGTGCCAATGAGCCCTGAATAAATAATTCGACCACACGTTTAACCTTATCCTCCAGGCCGCCCGGTTGCTTAAACCGGTACCAGTCCATAAACTGACGAACGGTAGCTGCCTGAATAGATTGTGCCAGTAACAACGGCGATACTTCCCGGCGTATCTCACCCTGAACCTGACCGGCACCGATTACGCCGACCAGTATCTCCTCAAGATTGCCGGTTGCTTCGCGGGCCATCATCGCCGAACCTTCCTGGGCTAGAACATAGGCTACCTCCGGTCTGGATTGAATAAAGCGGGCCCAGTTTTCCAGAATAAAAAACAGCCGCTCACGTGCGCTGGCCATTTGGTTCATCCTATCACGGCCACGATCAAGGATTTCTCTGTTTACCTCTTGCGCATACTCATAAATGACTCCTTCCTTGGATGGGAAGTAGTTGTAGAAAGTACCTTTTCCGACATCGGCTCGGGAGGTTATCTGATCTACAGAAGTCTTTTCAAATCCCTGGATCCGAAACAGGGTCAGCGCGGTATGGTAAATTTTTTCCCTCGTTTCCTGTTTCTTTCGTTCTCGTCTGGAAAGCACAGGGTCCATCGCGACATAGCCCCCTTCTTATCAAGTCTAAGCAGACACTTTGCATGCCATATTCTATCCCTTATCCCTGTCTTCGCTATTGTCGCTTGGAATTCCTGCTATTAATGGCAATATCAGTAAATTTTAAAGTAAAGGCATCCCTTATTTAAACACTTGTTGATTATAATCACTAGCTGTTTGTGAAGTTTGATGGCCAACTGCGGACTGTTATGTACTCAGACCGGCCAGGCGCTTCCCCGCTGAATCAAGCGCTGCAGGGGGATTTCTCGGCTTTCAGGCACTAGTAATTTAAGGTTCCGGTATCCGGCAAGAACTTTTTCCACTCCTCCCGGAAAGGACAAAAAATCAATGGGCAGTTCGTCAAGAGCCGTCAAGGCGGCCACAGGGTCATCGATCAGGCTCAAATGCTTACTATTAAGCGTATTAACTAACTGGAAGTTTAGCCGGCGCTCTATCCGGTTTAACCTACTCCAAAATTCTTTCCACCCGTTAACAGAACTTTCCCGCCACAGCTTAATACCCGGACATAAGTAGTAACGGCAAACCAGGTCACGCTGTTCCGGTTTTAGTTCACAGCCGGTAGGAGTGTGAAATCGGCAACGATTACCTGACTTATCCCGTTCATGTTCTATCATCAGGCTGTCCGTGTCCAGCCTTGCGCCGGGCCTAGTCCACAAAGATGTCAGCAGATCCGGCGTATGGCGAAAAAGATATAACAAATCAGGCAAATAAAAACGCGGACTATAATGGCAACAGCCTTTGTGGTCTTGCTTCGGGCACGCAGTACAGAGCCCACACGTAATATAGCTGCGCCACCCTCGGTTCACAAGTTGTACTGTAAAGTTCTCCATTTTCGCTCATCATCTACCTAAATACTTAGCTCGAATTGACCAATCAGCCTCAGCCAAATCATAATCCAATAATTCCGCCGGTCTCACCCACCGAAACGCTTGGCAGTCCAGGGTTGCTCCCTCGCCGGATAAGTGTTCACATAAATAGGCCAGCAGTAAAATTTGCACCCCGGGCTGATAGCAATGCGATACAACCTCGAATACTCCACTCACGCCGATTGACATCGCCAATTCTTCCCGAATCTCACGGATCAAGCATTGGGCCGGGGTTTCACCCGGAATGAGTTTACCGCCTGGGAATTCC
>DATAMA010000180.1:0-6147 GCA_036260765.1 Desulfobacteria bacterium
TACGATGAACAGCAGTTTTAGGACTTGTCCGCAGAACTCCCGCCAATGATTGGCCATGCCGCCACCCCCTGATGTCACTATAAATATGTTGATAGGGATGAATTAAGTACCGGTTACGCCCTAAGCCGAAGCCAACTTCAAGAGAACAATCCCGATATATCCCTGGACTACGGCAGCAAGCCCAGCAAATAACGCCATTAAGACACATGTCCCTGAGTATACTCCCAGTTCCCGGGTGACACCACCGGGATACCTGTCGTTAAACCCGCGGGCCAAGCGTAGGGAAAAGCCAATTGCCAGTACAGCCGTAATAATCTGAATCGGCATCGCGACCAAAAATGACGGAAACAAGGCCGCAAGGGAAAGCCATAGTCCTTGCCAGGCTTTTTCCTGAACCAGAAAGCTAACCGCAAAGCCGACCGTAAAACCCTTGGTAAAAGTGATTAGAAAGACGATAGGTATCCCAATAATCGTCATGCCTAACAAACAGAAAATTACTACCGTAGCCACATTATCCCAGAGCAGTTGTTTGCCCGCATCTGCCGGGGCGATTGATCCGATCTGTCCCAATAACTGCTGGACGAAGCTGGACAATTCCTCCTTTTCCCCAGACTGCAAGGCGTTGACACCAAAAACTCCAAACACTATTCCGCTCAGATAAATGCCAATTAAGATCAGGTATAGATAAAAATAGCGGCGCACATGGTTTGTGATCCGTTGTTTAAGACGCAAATGGACCCCCCCAGTCAAATTCTGCAGCATAAAAAGAGCTCCCTTAATAATCAAGGTATGCTCGTCCATGCTATGCCAGAACTTTCCGGCAGGGCAGCCGGTGTTAAACTATACCCGTACTTTACCCCATAGACCCCCGCCGCCGGCCGTTATCGGCAAATTTCCTTGTCTGGAGGCAATGATGTTTTCGGCTAATTTAGAACCGACTACCCGCGCCAAATCCTCCCGGTCCACATCATGTAAAATGTTCATTTCTGTCCCAAAATGGTTCAATAGCCTTTCTAAAGTCCGGCCACCCAGTCCGGGCAGAAATTGCAGCGGTACCTGATGAATATATGGCGGCCGCTCAATTTCCTCGGGTCCTGGGGTTTCGGCGAGCTCGGTAATTCGGTCTAAAACGCCGATTACAACCTTGTGGCTGCCGCAATTGGGACAGCTTAGGACGGGCGGCGGGGCAGACACTACGCTCGAACACTCTTCACAGAAAGTGCGATGGTATTTGCCTAGCTTCGGGTCAAGGCCGAAGTTTGCCGTAATCCGGCATTCATCTTTCCCCTTAAGCGCGGCGAGAAAATTAGCGAAATCCACTTCTTTAACGGCTAACTGATTGTACTCACGGCCGATTTTAGCCAGGGAGTGCGCATCTGAATTGCTCAAGAAAGGGACCCTGGCCAGTTCGCCAATTTGCTGTGCCAATTGCGTATCTGAGCTTAAGCCTAACTCAATCGCGGCCAGGTTCTCAAATTGATCCGGTCGCAACACACCAGTGAAGGAGTCGCAACAGCTGCCGTAAATACCCTTGTGCGGGGTAAAAATATGCGCAGGTACGACAATACCCTGATAAGTCGCCGCTAAATCCCAAAATTGTGCAAAATTCAGGGCGGCCTTTTGCGTGCTTAGCTGCGGATTCGTAACATATTTCTGTAACTGCCGCGCTAACCCCTCGACACTTGCCAGATTAGGAAGATAGGCAATAACATGGGCAGCGCCTTTTTTTTCACTGGTTTCTACTTCAATCCCGGGAATCAGGCAGACTCTTTGCTGATAAGTCAGGCCGCCTCCCGGTAATTCAGTCAGATAACCCTGGTCAACCAATTGATGTAAATCTTTCAGCACGCCTGGCGAACCGGCATCGACAATGCCAATCAGTTGAATACCTTTTCGGGCTGCCGCTTCATAAACAATATTTTCAACCGTGAGCGAATTAGCCGCGGTAATTTTAACCGGTCGTCCATCCGTTGACCGGCCTATATGAATATGCAAATCGGCAAAAACCTTCAACTCCGCCCCTCCTCATTTTGGCATAATATTCCGAAGCGATGTATATCCTGCTAATAGCAGTTCCAAAAGGGGGTAAGGTTTATGCTCTTTTTCCGTAACGGTTTTTACCTAATGTGCAAAGTTAAAGACTTAAAGCGGGAACTTCAGGCCTTGGGCTCTCCGGAAGTATGCGTTAAAGACCTGATCCGGTTCCGGCTGAATTAGACAAGCCTTTCGCAAGATTAAACAAGCCTTCCGAGTTAACTAAACTGGCTCAGGGATTATCCCTGAGCCAAATTCGTAATTTCCAGGATCAACCGTGTAAGATCAACAAGGTCCTTGATGCGGATATATTCCTGTGTTGTGTGTATCTTTTCCATTCCACTTGCCAAGTTAACTGTAGTCAACCCTTTACCATTGAAGACGTTCGCGTCGCTTCCCCCGCCGGTTTGCCTGACTTGCGGAGTTAAGCCGATGTTGCCTAAGGCGCGCGCAGCTAATTGTACAACAGGATCATCTTCCGCCAGGTTTATGGCCGGGTATGCCTCAACGCACTCAATTTCAGCATGGGCTCCCCACTTGGCCGCAACCCGCTTCCAGTTCTCAATCATGTGTTGCGTCTGATTCTTCAGTTTCTGTACATTAACGCTGCGTGCCTCACCCTCGAGGACAACCTGTTCCGGGACGATATTTCTCCCTTCCCCCCCGGAGATTAACCCGATGTTCGCCGTAGTTTCACTGTCTATACGGCCTAATCTAGTTCGCATAATAGCCTCAGCCGCTACCTTGATCGCACTCACGCCTTGTTCCGGACAGATCCCGGCATGCGCCGCTCTTCCCCGGATTACTGCTTTCAAATGGTTCTGTGCCGGTGCCCGGTTCACTACCATCCCAACCGGCCCGCTGGCGTCAAGAAGGAAGCCAAAATCCGCATTTATTTCCCTGATATCCAATGCTTTTGCCCCTCTAAGTCCGCCTTCCTCAGCTACTGTAAACACAATGGTCAGCGCAGGCCGGTTTAGCCCGTTTTCACTGATTACACATAACGCCTCTAAAATAGCACAGATCGCCGCCTTGTTGTCACCACCAAGAATGGTATCACCTGACGACCTGATAACCCCATCCTCAATGATTGGCAAAATTCCTTCCCCTGGCTGAACAGTATCCATGTGGGCACAAAACATCACGTTTGGGCCCTTGCCGGGCAAAGTCGCAATAAGATTCCCGGCCTGCCCCCCGATGGTTTCCCCGGCCCGGTCTTCTTTGACCTCGAATCCTAGTTTTTTCAACCGACTGGTTAAATAATCAGCAATTGCCCGTTCAGTTAACGTTGGTGATGGTATCCGCACCAAGTGGATGAACTCCTGGATCAAGCGTTCCGTATTGACCACAAACAAACCTCCACACCCGGATTAAAATTATAGCCGGGTATTAACCCGGCTTTAGTGTCTAATATCATGCTGTGATATATACCATGTAAGCAATTATGTTACAACTCAATTCAATAACAATAAACAATAGCTATAGACTCAGTTTACCGATCTTCAGCTTGTCAGCAACCATGGCAATAAACTCGGAGTTTGTCGGTTTACCACGTTCAATGTTGATTGTATAACCAAAAAACCGATTCATCATTTCCACATTACCACGATCCCACGCCAATTCGATCGCGTGTCTAATTGCCCGTTCAACCCTGCTTGGCGTAGTATCATACTTTTTGGCAATCATCGGGTACAATTCCTTGGTAACTGCCCCTAACAAGTTCACTTCATTGATGACCATGATAATGGCGTCACGCAAGTACTGATATCCTTTTACATGCGCCGGCACGCCCATTTGATGAATAATATTGGTTACTTCCACATCCAGCTTTCTTAATCGGGCACCGGTATCGATAGAATCATGGTTCACCGGCGCCATCGCTTGCCCGGGCATCGTTTCGAACAACTGACGAATGCGCGTGATCAACGTTTCCAGGTCAAATGGTTTTAGAATGTAATAGTCGACCCCTAATTCCAAAGCCCGATGCGTCATAGATTCATGACCGAATGCGGTTAACATGATTACCCTTGGTCTTTTACCGCCTAAAATATTCAATTTTTCCAGAACGCCGATACCGTCAAGGTGGGGCATCACGATATCGAGTACCACCACATCAGGCTGTTCCCGTTGAATTACTTCAAGGGCTTCGGTTCCGTTATATGCTGTTAGTGCTTTTCCTATACAATCTTGTTGACTAAGATACTCTCTAAGCATCTCAACGAATTCACGGTTGTCATCGGCAACCAATACGCTATACTGTGCTGGCATTTCCTCCGTTCGCCTCCAGAAGCCTGCTTTACGGGACTATCCTTCGACGAGCGCTTTTTAATATCCTGCTAAATATTAAGGAAATTTCAAAATTTTGATAAATATATACTGAAAATTAAAAAAGCTCCCTTTTAATTAGCTAAAGGGAGCAACAATCGCGAATAATGTTAAGCCGCATCATCTTTACTGGCCTTATTACGGGGAATATCCGCTTGTTTTAGCATTTGCTCGATAAAAACCCCATATCCCCTGGTAGGGTCATTGACAAAAACATGGGTCACGGCTCCAACAATTCGATCGTTCTGAATAATTGGGCTGCCGCTCATCCCTTGCACGATGCCGCCGGTAACTGAGAGCAGCCTTGGATCGGTAATTCTGATCACCATGTTCTTACTATCGCTGCGTTGCGGTAACACTCGCTCGATCGTAATATCAAACGCTTCAACTTTTTCCCCGCTAATTACGGTTAATATTTTAGCCGGTCCTTCTTTTAAGGTTGATTCTGTCGCAATCGGCATCGGCTGATTATAAACTGAATTGGTCAATTTACCCTGAATAGAGCCGAAGATCCCAAACGGTGTGTTTTTGTCAATCGTTCCTCGGAACGTCGAGTCCTGCAAGAATGAACCGATTTTTTCACCAGGTTGCCCCCGCCGCCCAGGTTGAATGCTTTGTACAGCTGCACCAATAACCTGACCTTGGTCAATTTCGATCTTTTGATTAGTATCGATATCATTGATGACATGACCGAGCGCACCGTATTTTCCTGACTCAGGATCAAAAAAAGTAAGGGTACCTACTCCGGCGGCGCTGTCACGAACATATAGGCCAATGCGATAGCGTTTAGTTTCCTGGCAGAATACAGGTTTTACCGCAATATTTTGAAGCAGGCTTCCGCGCTTAACTGTAATCTGGACTTGTTGTCCTTTCATTCCGGCCTGGTGTACGGCTTGAGCGACATCGTTGTCACTCTTTACTTCTTTCCCGTCAATGCTTAAGATTAAATCCCCCAACCTAATTCCTGCTTCTCGGGCAGGATAAGTTTTGTTACCTAGCTGATCGACCACGACTGCCTGTCCAACAACAATAACACCATGTGACTGAAGCATTACTCCGATTGACTGGCCGCCCGGGAGAAGTTTGATTTCCGGAACTACATCGACATCGACTTTTCGCAACGGGATTAGGCCAAACAACATATAGTTGACCTTAAAATGTCCGGTACTTGCCAATACAGGAGCGGCTTCACCATAGTTTCGCATGTTACTGGCGGACTGAATTCCGTCCTCGCGCAGGAAGTGTTGGCCGTCGACTACTACTTGGACACTGCGAACCAGGTACTGAGGAAGCATGCGTGAGATTTCCAGCCGGTCTCCGACACTAAATCGTTCATGGTCAGGGATACTGATTATTCCCTGAAGTCCGGCATTTAAGGAAATTCCGAGAATAGTAGCCACCAGGAGATAGCCGACTTTTTTGCGTATCTTGCCTGCTTGCACTACCAAATCACTCTCCTACGCAGTCTCCCCATCCTGCGCAGCTCTCCTCCGGGACTCCTCCCTGTACGTGTCTAAATCTGCCAGGATAAAACAAAAAAATAGTCTTTATCTGTTCTTTCTTAACATGTCCATTAGCGAATGTGGACATCCTGCAAAAATTAAGTCAAAAGTCCCAATAAAACTTTTACAAAAAACCCTGTATGTAGAGATTAAAAACCGGCGGTTGTCATCTTAGTATGCCTCATTTTTTCCATTTCCACGAAAATTAACGTTGGTAAAAAACTAATCTACTGGAGAGAAAACAAATTTTTAACATAGAAAGCCGCGCGCATCGATTCCCTCTGCG
>DATAMA010000183.1:0-2740 GCA_036260765.1 Desulfobacteria bacterium
ACTGCGGATTAACAGGCCTACCTGCAGTGAATCACTAAAATTGGCCGGTGGAGCCGGGTCCAGGTCAAATACCGCAAAGTCGGGGTTTTCCAATTTGTCTGCTTTCGCTGCCCAAGCGTGAACCTCAATACAGCCTAGATTTGCTAACCAAATCAGCGTCGGCAAATCATTACAGAGGACAAAATTAATCTGTTTCTGCCCCCCGTCAACGGATACAGGAATCCGTTTGACCCAATCCGGAGCATGTTCCGGACACTCTTTTTGATAAAAAAAATCGTCCCTAATCCCATTTGGATAGCGCACCAAAGTAAAGGGGCGGTTAATCAGGTGCGGCAACAGGTAAGGGGCGAGGGTACGATAGTATTCAAGCATCTGCCCTTTGCTGATCCCTTCATCGGGCCAATATAATTTATCCAGGTTGGTTAAGCTCAACTCGTGTGCGTTAATTCTGGTTAAAATTTTACTCACTTCGCTCATCCTTGCTGCTGGTTAGGCCCCGGTAGCTCTGCGTCGGCGCGGCGCAGTCTCGTCTGATCCCCTGCGCAGTGTTCTAGTGTTACGGTGCGGTATTTCCGATTGTGCCAATTCTTCTTCTTCCGCATCACCTGTTTTCTCGGTTAACTGGCCTTTTTGCGCCAACTGAATACTGGAACGCAAGGCTTCCATCAAGTCAATGACCTTGCTCGGTTCAGGTTGAGCAGGACTGATTACCTCTTTTCCCGCAACTTTGGCCTCAATTGCTTGCAGCAGCGCCTCCCGATATTCATCGGTATACCTATTCGGTTCAAACGGTTCGGCTAAGCTCTGAACGAGGTCAATTGCCATGTCCAGCTCGCTTTCGTTAACAGCAGCTTCCTTCTGTAACTCCGGCAACTGTGCGGTTGAGCGAATTTCCGCCGGGAAAAACATCGTTTCCAGGGCTAAGCAGCTTTCGTAAACACGCACCGCGGCCAAGTGCTGTTTGCTGCGGATCATAACTTTGGCAATCGCGATCTTGCCCGTCTTCTGCATCGCGCGCAACAACAAGGTGTAGGCTTTGTTTCCACCGTCGCCGGGGGTTAGATAATAGGTTTTTATATAATAAATCGGGTCAATGTCTTTGAGATCAACAAAATCCAAAATATCAATTGTTTTGGCTCCTTCAATGGCGATATCCTCGAAGTCCGCCTCACTAAATACGACATATTTGCCTTTCTCATATTCATAACCACGGACTATTTCTTCGGGTGGAACGATCATATCACAGGCAGGGCAACGCTTTTCATATCTTATCGGCGTTTTGCAGCGTGCATGGAGAAAGTTAAACTTGAGCTCATTGCCCTCAGTTGCGGTATACAATTTAATCGGGATATTGACCAGGCCAAAGCTGATGGCGCCTTTCCAGAGAGTCCGCATCACAATTCCTCCTCTTGGGCGTTTTTTCTATTGTGACCGCAACCACAAAAATAATACAAAACCCCAGGTTGCCCTGAGGTTTTGCAGTACATAATTTGCTATTTGTTTAATCACCGGGTTTAAGATGTTTTAACTCCATGACGATCATACCCGCCAACACGGCATAATCCTCAGTCGGTAGGTAATGCGCAGCAGAAACGTCAAACAAAATATTGCCTGCGGGCGGAAATTCATCATCACCAGCCCACAACACCAGCGTTACCGGAACCCTCGGAAAGGCGTTCACCATAACGCTGACATCGCCATAGCCGGCCGGTTCCGCACCGAGCAGTTTGCCACATTCAAACAGTTCCCCAGGGTTAGCGCCGAAGATGTTGATCAAGGGACGAATCGCTCGATTGGTAAACGGCCCAATGTAAATCGCTCCGCCGGGAAGTTCTTTGAAAGAAATAGGTTTTCCTTCAACCTTTACCCCTTCAGCATGCAGAAGATAATGAAGCAACAGAATCTTGAACGAAATCCGGACATCCCCTTCTCCTGCTGTCCTTACTTCACCGGCCTGATTCACATAATATAAACGGTTTAAAAATTGTAGTTCCACTTCTCCGCTGTCAGTAAGCGCCGCTCCGGCGGAAGCGGCGATTTCCGCCAAATCCCGAGTACAGAATCTGCGCTGTGCTTCTTGCAAAGTAACCCCGTAATTTAAATAACTCTCCATGACTCAACCCCATCCTCCCCGTAAGCTCATTAAGCGTGAAGATTACCCGCCCTAAAGCCAAGTCCTGCCGTTAATTAAGGGCATCATAACAGGCTTGCAGCCTTAAGGCATCTTCTTCTATATTCGGGCTCTCACAAATAACCAATCCCTTTACCGCATACGCTTTAAACGCCCTTAACAAGTCCTGATAATTAAAATCAGACTCGTCTAACAGTAAATGATTTCGTTCGCCCTTGGGCCCGTAGTTGATGCCGGAGACATGAAAATGAACATTCTCCAGTGCCGAACGGCCCAGGCGCTCCTCCATGCACCTTAAAACAGTGCAAAACTCCTGATAGGTATTAAAGGCACCACCGCTTCGCGCATGTAAGTGGCCAAAATCAATGCAGGGCAAAACGCCTTCCACAGCAGCGCTTACGACGAGCAGCTCGTCCAAGCTGCCAAATTGACTGCCTTTTCCCGTAAGTTCAGGACGTAAAACGACCGAAATACCTAATGCCTGCAATTCTCCGCGAACCTGCTCCAGATTATTGATCACCTTTGCCAGTACGACATCGGAAGAATCGCCGAGATAAAAAGCCGGGGGAAATACTACTGACCTGGCGCAACAAACAGCGGCAATTTTAG
>DATAMA010000186.1:0-3282 GCA_036260765.1 Desulfobacteria bacterium
ATGCATTGTGTTGTCTGTCTCAAACAAGTACCGGACACGTCAGAAGTGCGGATTGATCCCAAGACCAACACGCTGATGCGGGAAGGGGTCCCATCAATTATCAATCCGTATGATGCGCATGCCTTAGAAGAAGCCCTGGCAATTCGTGACAAAATGGGCGGCAAGGTTACCGTAGTGAGCATGGGCCCGCCGCAAGCGGTCGACTCACTGCGCAAAGCAATTTCGCTTGGTGCAGATGAAGCAATCTTGTTGAGCGATAGAGCCTTTGCCGGCTCTGATACGTTGGCTACCAGCTATATCTTGGCCAGGGCTCTGGAGAAAATTCGTGCGGAGCAGGGATTGGATCTGGTACTCTGCGGTAAACAGGCGATTGACGGGGATACTGCTCAGGTCGGCCCCGGAATTGCCAGGCGTTTGAATTTACCCCAGCTTACTTATGTAATCAAGGTGGAATGGGTGAGAAACGGGGAAATTCAGGTTCAGCGCAAGCTTGAAGACGGTAAGGAAATTGCCAAGGCCAAGCTACCGGCACTAATTACGGTTGAAAAGGAAATTAACGAGATCCGTTATGCCACATTTCCCAATATGCTGCAGGGAGCCAAGTATCAAGCCGTTGTCTGGGGTACCGGGCAGTTCAATCTCGATCCCGCGGAAATGGGACTGAAAGGTTCACCGACCAGTGTCTCGCGTATTTTTGCCCCCCCGGCCCGAACCGGCGGGGAGCAAATTATGGCTATTGACGATCCCGGCAGTGCCGCGATCTCGTTGGTAGAGAAACTATTCCAACAAAATGTAATCATGGTTCATCCGGCCGCGAGAGGAGATAGGGACTAATGGCAATGCTGGATATCGACAAATCACGTTGTATTGGTTGCGGGGCTTGTGTCGCAGAATGTCCGGTCGATGCGTTGGATTTAGTCGATGGATTAGCGGTTGTTAATCACGATAAGTGTATCCGTTGCGGAAAATGTGTCAGGGTTTGTCCGGTTAACGCGCTTAATCTTGAACGTGAAGGGGACGGACCGCAGCCGGACAAAAGAGACCCGTCAGCGGGAAAGTATCATGAATTTAGTCAGCAGCAGCCTCTGCCGGAACAGGTACGTGAGTATGCCGCTGAACGGCCGAAGGAAGCGGGCGGTGAAGGTGTTTCCGCAGAGCGGGAATACCAGGGGGTCTGGGTATTTATCGAGCAGCGCCGCGGTGATGTGGCCCCGGTGTCTTGGGAACTGCTCGGAGAAGGGCGGAAGCTTGCCGAAACCCTGCATGTTCAGTTGGCCGGTGTTCTCCTGGGCAGCGATGTAGAAGCGCTTATCCCGGAAGTGTTTGCTTACGGCGCGGATGAAATTTATGTAATTGATGACCCTATGCTGAACGATTATCGTACCGAACCATATGCCACTGGGTTAGTGGATTTGGTCAATCGATATAAACCGGAAATTTGCCTGTTGGGGGCGACTGCACTTGGCCGTGACTTATCCGGTGCTGTCGCTACCGAGCTAAAAACGGGGCTTACAGCAGACTGTACAGTATTAGGCATTGACCAGAAAACGGGGCTCTTACAGCAGACCAGGCCGGCCTTCGGCGGGAACATTATGGCTACTATTCTCTGTCGTAACCATCGGCCCCAGATGGCCACAGTCAGGCCACGGGTCATGGCTATGCCGGAACGCCGGGAAGGAAAAGAGGGCCCGGTCCATCAGGAAGTTCTAACGATCAAGGAAGAGGCAGTGAGAACAACAGTTGTCGATTTCGTTAAGGGTAAAGGCCGTTCCGTTTTTTTGGACAAGGCAGAAATCATTGTTTCGGTCGGCAAAGGACTTGGCAGCAAAAAGAACCTTTATTTAGCGGAAAATCTGGCGAATGTTCTGGGGGCGACTGTGGCCGGTACACGGCAAGCCGTAGAAGCAGGATGGTTGTCACATGAGCATCAGATTGGGCAGACAGGGGTAACAGTAAGGCCAAAGGTGTATTTCGCCTTGGGCATTTCCGGGGCTATTCAGCACCTGGTCGGGATGGAGACATCAGACTGTATTATCGCCATTAACAATGACCCTGAGGCGCCAATTTTTAAAGTAGCAAACTACGGATTGGTTGGGGATCTATTTCAGATCGTACCTGCCCTGACCAAGGAATTTGAACAGCGCATGTCCTTAGGTTTAGGAAGGTAGGTGCTAATATGGAGGAATTTGACGTCATTGTAGTCGGAGGAGGGCCTGCCGGATTGGCCGCGGCGATCACGGCAAAACGCAACGGGATGAATACGTTGGTAATTGAACGAGGTGAGTTCCCAGGCGCGAAAAACGTAATGGGAGGCGTACTCTATACCGAGCCGACAAGCCGCTTGATTCCGGACTTCTGGCAGCAAGCCCCTTTGGAACGTCCGGTAATTGAACAACGTTACGCCCTGCTGGAGGGGGATAATGCCTTTACAGCCGGTTACCGCAGCCCCGCTTGGGCTGATCCGCCATATAATGCCCATACTGTACTCCGGGCCAAATTCGACCGCTGGTTAGCAAAAAAGGCGGAAGAAGAAGGGGTCTTAATTATTAATGAAACGGTTGTTGAAGATCTGCTTTATAAACCTGATGGCGGTGTAATCGGCGTTAGCACTGGCCGCGCTGAGGGTGACGTCCGGGGCAAGGTAGTGATCCTTGCGGAAGGAGTTAATGCCTTAATCGCTAAAAAAGCTGGATTGCATACGCAATTAGGCCCCGAACACGTAGCGGTCGCAGTGAAAGAAATCATTTCCTTGCCGCGGGAAAAGATTGAAGATAGGTTTTGCCTTGAACCCGGTCAAGGGGCAACGATTGAATTGTTAGGTGATGCTACTGCCGGGATGGTAGGGACTGCGTTTATCTATACTAACCAGGATTCACTTTCGGTTGGTATTGGTTGTCTAATGTCGGAAATGCTGAAAATCCAGGCAAATGCCAATGATCTATTAGAACGGTTAAAAGCGCATCCTTTTGTGCGAAAATTAATCGAAGGTGGCGAAACCAAAGAGTATTTGGGCCATCTTATTCCGGAAGGCGGGTATAAAGCAATTCCTAAGATGTACCGACAGGGCGTACTGGTGGTCGGTGACGCGGCGATGCTCGTTAACGGCCTGCACCGCGAAGGCTCTAACCTGGCAATGTCCTCCGGAATGGTAGCGGGGGAGGTTGCCGCCGGAGCAGTTAACTCACATGACTTGTCAGAGCAGTCAATGAAACTTTACCAGGATAGGTTAAAAGAGACTTATGTCCTCAAAGACCTCTATAAATACCGGAATACAGCCCACCT
>DATAMA010000201.1:0-8196 GCA_036260765.1 Desulfobacteria bacterium
GGTGTTTGGCAGCATCATGGGCAGTAGTGAACAGGTTAAGGAAAGCATCATAGCCTTAAACCGTGCCGCCGGCTTTGTCCGTACCGAGTTGGGCAAGCGGGTTCGCCTGCGCCATACGCCAGAGCTGGTTTTTAAGCTGGACAGCTCGATTGAGCAGGGAGTTAGAATTGCTGCCCTGCTCGACGAGGTGTTGGAGCAAGAACATAGGGAACAGGAGAAAGAATAGTTATGAATGGGTTACAGCATGTGTTGACGGCACTAAAACACGCGAAGCATGCAGCTATTCTTTCCCATGTTTCGCCCGACGGAGATTGTATTGGTTCAATGGCGGCGCTCGGTAGGGCGCTTGAACATACCGGTTGTGAAGTTGTCTTGGTCAATAACGATCCAATCCCGGCTTATCTTACCTTTTTACTTCGTACAAATCAGGTAGTTTTACCTCAGCAAGTGACGGAGTGGCCCCCGTTGATCATTTGTGTCGACTGCAGCGATCAGTTCAGATTGGGTGAACGTGTTTTCGACTCGATTCCGGCTGATAGAATGGTTGTCAATATTGATCATCATATTTCCAACACCAATTTCGGCAGTGTAAATTACGTAGACCCGTCTGCCGCAGCCACCGGCGAGTTGGTAGCACAAGTTATTAAGCAATTGAACATTGAATTTGATACGACGATTGCCACTGCTCTCTATGCCGCAGTTGTTACCGACACCGGGTCATTTCAATACAGTAATACCACGTCGGCTACGCATCTGTTGATTGCTGAACTGATTGAGGCCGGCGTCGATGTGGTAGAAGCCAGCCGCAGGCTGTACAATACCAAGACACTGGCTGAGGTAAAGCTACTGGGAAAGGCGCTTGATAACCTGGAAGTTTCCGCTGACGGCAGGATGGCTTGGATTACAGTTCCTCAGCAGGTTTTTCGTTCCCTTGGCGCAACCGAGGCTGACACTGATGGAATTATCAATTATACTCGGGCTTTGGAGAACGTAGAAGTTGGTTTATTATTCCGAGAACAGGAAAACGGTAAGATAAAGGTTGGCTTTCGTTCCAAACGTGTAGTTGATGTAAACCGTTTGGCCGCAGAGTTCGGCGGCGGCGGGCATCCGCGCGCGGCCGGATGTGTCATTAAGGCTAACTTGCCGGATGCGGTCGCCGCGGTGTTAAGTAAAACGAAAGAGTACCTTGAGGCGCTAAATGAACGGAATAATCAATGTACTTAAACCGCCGGGTATGACCTCCCACGATGTTGTGGCCTACTTACGGCGGTTATTGCAAATAAGGGCTATTGGGCATACAGGAACGCTTGACCCAGGGGTGGCCGGCGTTCTGCCGGTGTGCGTGGGTACTGCGACCCGGGTAGCTGAATTTGTGAGTGCTGCCGGGAAAACATACCGGGCGGAACTTACCCTAGGAATCACCACAGATTCACTCGACGGGTTTGGCCGAATTTTGGAGCGCCGGCCTGTCCATGTTACCTATGATCAAACCATCGCCGCAATCCCTTCTTTTACCGGTTGGATTAAACAGATTCCGCCAATGGTATCCGCCGTAAAAAAAGGAGGCAGGCGATTGTATGAGTTTGCCCGCGAAGGACGGGAGATTGCGCGGGAAGCACGCGACGTTTTTATTACCAGGATTACCCCGTTAGCTGCGAAATGGAACAGAGAATTCCCCTGCTTGTTATTTGATGTGGATTGCTCAAAGGGGACCTACATCAGGACGTTATGTGCGGACTGGGGTGACTGGCTAGGTTGCGGAGGGCACATGTCCTATCTGCTTCGGACACGATCAGGCCCATTTACGCTTGATGAAGCCTGGACCCTGGAAGAACTGCGGCAAGCGGTTGATACTGCGAACTATAGATTCCTGCTGCCGCTGGACAGCGGGTTAGGATACTTGCCAAAGGCAATTGTTGCGGAGCACCGGGTTACCCCCTTGCTAAACGGACTGAGCCTGGCTGCAAGCGATTATCGCTTAGCAGAAGACCGGGCCGGATTAACTGATTCAACTGATTCAACTGATTCACAGTGGGTCCGTCTGTACAGTTCCGACGGCTGCTTCCTCGCTCTAGGCCTATGGCAGTCTTCGGGTGAAATTCGTCCGAAGAAAGTGTTCGCCCAGAAAGGGGAAAGCCTGACGTGCAAGTAATCGACACCTTGGCAGCTTTAGACCAAGCGAAACTGGACAATGTAGTTGTAGCCCTCGGAAATTTTGACGGGGTTCACCTTGGACACCGTAAGTTGATTGGACAGGCCATTGAACAGGCAAAGGAATTGGCTGCCAGCTCGGTAGTTTTGACCTTTAATCCGCATCCGCTTAAGCTTCTGGCGCCCGAAAAGTTTCCTAAATTACTCAGTACGTACGCACAACGGGTTGAGATGTTCCGGCAACTTGGCGTGGATATCGTTATTTTGCTGCCTTTTTCTTTGGAACTGGCCAATCTTTCGCCACGTCAGTTTGTCACGCAAGTTTTACTGGAAAAATTACATGCGGTGCACGTTTGCGTTGGGTTTAATTATTCGTTTGGAAAAGGCGGCCAAGGAACGGCCGAAAATTTAGGCGAATTTGGCCGGGAACTAAATTTTGGTGTAACTATTGTTGAACAAGCCTTGAGGCACGGAAAGATTATCTCTTCCACGGAAATTAGAGATGCTCTTGAACATGGTGAGATTGAAGAAGCGCACGACTTCCTCGGTTATTGGCCAACGATCACGGGCAAAGTGGTCCGGGGCGACCAACGGGGCCGCTTAATTGGCTTTCCTACCGCTAACCTTGAACCGCCTGATGATCTGCTGATTCCCACGCGAGGCGTGTACGCCGCCTGGGCACGAGTTGGCGGCAAGGTCTGGCCAGCTATGGTGAATATTGGCCTGAATCCTACGTTTAAACTTGATAATGAGTATCGAATTGAAACTCACATTTTTAATTTTGGACGCAATATTTATGGCGAAAGACTGGATTTAATTTTTCGCAAAAAGTTGCGCGAAGAACGAAAGTTTAATGGAATTGCCGAGTTGCGCAGTCAATTAACTAAAGATAAACTTATCGCCGGCAATGTTTTGCAGGCTAATACCAAAGCATAATTAAGACCCAAATGACATATAGTTACGTAAGTTTGGCGTCACCTTTACATTTGGTCTGGTGTTATGGTAAAATTACCTGACAGTCCAAAGGAGAGTAGGCCATGTGTGAACCGGTAGTTGACTCTCGTCATCTTAACTTGGAAGAACTCGTGAAGGTCGTTACTGAGTTGTGCTTTAGGGCTGATTTTCGCAACTTGTGTAATGAACTTGAACGGATTTACCGGCTTTCAGGCAGTGAAAAACCCACGCGCCAAGCATTTCAAGATGCCCTGTATACCTTGATGGTTCAAGAAGAGGTAGAGTCTTTCAGGGTAAAGCTGTTGGATTGAGGTTCAGACGTGAGGATTATTATCACGGAGCATGCCAAAAAGCGGTTGCGTGAATTGCGTCAGGATCGCATTTCAGCGGTTGACATTGAACGGGCAACCGGTCAAATCCCAGGCACGATACCTTCGGCTACCAGGTTTAGAGGGTTTGTTTCCCGCTCTGGCAGGGCTTTTGATTTAGTGGCAAAAGATATTCCGGCAGGGCGGCTGGTGATCACGATTATCGGTAAGTAGTCGGCATTAATCAGTTTGTTAATGTGCAATAATTTGCACGTTGCAATATATGAACCGTTTGCTCAGAATTCCGATTTCTCCGACGGTTTTCTTGGCTTACGGGGATAAGTACAAAATAGGAGGTGAAACTCGTGGCTTTAACACATGAAAAGAAACAGGAAATTATCGGTAAATACAAGCTTCACGATCTCGATACCGGTTCACCGGAAGTTCAGATCGCAATCTTGACCGAACGGATCAATTACTTAACGGAACATTTTAAACTGCACAAAAAGGACCATCATTCCCGTCGCGGCCTGTTAAAAATGGTCGGCCAACGGCGTGGATTGCTCAACTACCTTAAAAAGTCCGATATCAATCGGTACCGTAACCTAGTTGAGAGTCTTGGCCTACGTCATTAGTCATTGCTTATTTATATCAAGTAAAAGTGGCACGCTTTATACAGCATGCCACTTTTTTTTAGCGCGTTTTGCGGTTATTTCGGGGTTAGAAGGAGAAAGAAGATGATCGACAACATTCTCAACTCAAAACAACCGTCCGGCTTGACCAATCGGCCTTTGGTCCTGGCAGCAATTATATTGGCGACATTCATGGGTGCAATCGAGGCGACAATTGTGGCTACGGCTATGCCTTCCATTGTTGGCGATCTGGGCGGCTTTGCGCTATTTAGCTGGGCCTTTTCAGCCTTCTTGTTGACCCAGGCAATTACCATTCCGATCTATGGCAAACTTGCCGACTTGTTCGGACGAAAACCCGTGTTTGCGGTAGGCGTGGTTATATTTCTCGTCGGGTCGATTTATTGCGGCTTAGCCCGGACGATGGAGACGCTTATCTTTTTTCGGCTGATTCAGGGAGTTGGCGCAGGGGCAATTCAACCAATCGCGACAACAATTATCGGTGACATATATAGTTTGGAAGAAAGAGCAAGAGTCCAAGGGTACCTGCAAAGTGTCTGGGGGGTCTCCTCGATAGCCGGTCCGGCATTAGGCGGGATGATTGTGCAATATTTACACTGGGCCTGGGTTTTTTGGCTTAATATCCCAATCGGGGGTTCTGTCGATAATCGGTATCGTGTTATTCCTGCACGAGGGTATTGAAAGAAAAAAACATCAAATAGATTATTTCGGCTCGGTCCTCCTGTTTTTGTCAATTGGAGCATTAATGCTCGTGCTGATTCAGGGAGGAACCGTCTGGCCATGGGACTCAGCACCAGTTATTCTGCTGTTTTTCATCTTTGTTTGCGGTCTCGGTCTGTTTGTCAAGCAGGAGAGAAAAGCCAGGGAACCGATCATGCCCCTATCGATCTGGCAGAACCGGTTGATTAGCACGGCAAATATCGCTTCCTTAACGACCGGAGTGATTATGATCGGGGTTACGACATTCCTGCCCACGTATGTCCAGGGGGTATTGGGAAAAAGCCCGACCGTTGCCGGCTTTACCTTAGGAGCGATGTCGATTGGTTGGCCGCTTGCGGCGGCTGCAGCCGGTAGATTGATCCTAAAGGTTGGGGTTCGCTCTACGGCCTTGCTCGGCGGGGTATTGCTCGTAATCGGCGGAATCTTGTTTGTACTGCTCGGCCTGGTCAATACCACTGTTTGGGCGGCAACCGGATCTTTGTTGATCGGGGCGGGAATGGGCTTTTCGTCTACTACGTTTATCATTGCCATCCAGAACAGCGTCAACTGGAGCACACGCGGTGTTGCTACCGCCGCCAATATGTTTATGCGGATCGTCGGTAATACCGTTGGCGCGGCTTTACTTGGCGGAATGCTTAATGTCGGAATTAAGGCCTATTTGGTTGGGAATGGCGGAGGAAACTATGCGGGGCAGGATGTTACCAACTTGCTGTTGTCGCCTGTGACCCGGAACAAGTTATCAACCTCAATGTTGACATTAGCTGAAAAAGGTCTGACTTTTGGATTACACCGCGTTTATTTAGTTGTTCTCGCGTTTGCGTTGATCAGTTTGGTATGTATTGCCTTTTTACCTAAAGTTACGAAGTTTAGTGAAAAAGAAATTATATAATGCGACATTCTTTAAGATTTAACACATTATTATTTAAATAAATTAATGATTCTTTACACTAAAGTATAATTTATTACGAATTTATTAACTTGACAGTATAATCACCCCGGAGTAAATTTGGTATTGGGAATAATTACCAAAGGAGGGGATTATACTGAAAATCAGAGTGCTTGCTCTACTGCTGGTATTAATACTGGCTACAGGTTGCGGAAATATCCTGGATAGGGTAACGAAGAAAGAGCAACCGGTTAAAGCGACCTCAGGTGGACAAGTCACCAATGCCACTACACAAAAGCAAACAAGTTCAACTTCCAAGGAATTGACGCTGAAAGATCTCCAACAAGCCTTAAAGGAAGCCAATCAAGTTAAATTATTTGCGCTTGACACCGGCGGCAGCTTGGTGTTGGATGCGGCCAAGCGCAAGGTGCTGATTGACGCGTTGGACACTGCGGGTGAATTAAAGGAGTCCCCGGAACTTGTTCAAGCAGTAGCCAGTGCCGCCTTTCCGAATTATCAGCTTAAAATTGAAGGCGACAAGAATCTACAAATTGACGTGTATGACTCCGTCCGATTTGGGGCAGGTACGGAAAACGAACGTCATTATTACATGGAAAAAGGTGAAATTTGGACCAGTCTGAAGCGGTGGCTACCGCCCAAAACATACACTGAGGTGTCGCTGGGTTATTTGTTCAAGGCAACTAAGGTAACGGCGGAAGGCGACACGTTTACCGAAAATACAGACGTCACAGCCGCTCGCAACCCAATCCTACGGACGATTCGGGCCGTCACGCTCCAGAGTACGACCTTGCCGCAGGATGCCGGCGAACCGCTTACCCTCACGTTTAGCGTGAGCGGGCAAAAGCACACGATTAAACTTTACGATGGGTATTTGGTGTTCCGTGACGTAACGTACAAATTCCCGCCAGGAAAACAAGCGATCGAAAGTCTATTATCACCAGGTTAAGCCAAACGAATGATGTTAGAGATTGGTGAAAAATTGGCAATCCCCGAAGGCGCGCAGACTGGAATTGAACAGTGTGCGCGTTTTTCTTGTGCCTGTAAATGAAACGTTACCTCCTGGGGCAGTTGACCAGATTTCGGCTTTAGGGCAAAAAGAGGATTTTTTCTCCAGTTGGAAGGAAATAATACCATTATGTCGAAATGAAGAGAGTTTAAGAATTGAATGAATGGAAGAACTAAGGAGGTTCTACTAAGTGACAGAGAACGTCTTGGAAATGACGCTGGAGGTTGGCGGACGGTCATTGACTGTCCAATCAGGTAAACTGGCCAAACAGGCCGGGGGTTCCGCGTTTGTAAAATACGGGGATACCACGGTGCTGGTTAACGCCACATGTTCCGCCTTACCACGGGAAGGAATCGACTTTTTCCCTTTAACCGTTGACTATGAGGAACGTCTCTATGCTGTCGGGAAAATACCGGGTGGATTCATTAAGCGGGAAGGCCGCCCTAGTGAGAAAGCTATTCTATCGAGCCGTTTAATTGATAGACCGATTCGACCGCTTTTCCCTAAAGGTTTTCGCAATGATGTACAGGTAATCGCCTTGGTCATGTCCGTGGATCAGGATAATCCACCCGATGTTACTGCGATCAATGGTGCAAGTATTGCTTTGACAATGTCCGATATTCCGTTTAACGGACCGATTGGCGCCGTAATCGTCGGAATGGTCGATGGCCAATTTATCATTAACCCGACTGTTGCCCAGGCAGAACAAAGCCAAATGCATTTGGCGGTTGCCGGGACTAAAGATGCGGTGATGATGGTTGAAGCAGGGGCTAAAGAAGTGCCGGAAGATGTGATGCTTGAAGCGATCATGTTCGGGCATCGTGAAATACAACGAATCGTTCAGTTTATTGAGGAATTTCGTAAAGCTGGCGAGGAAAAAGGTATTGCCAAACCGAAACGTGAAGTTTCCCTGTACCAAGTTCCCGCAGAAATTGACCAAGCCGTACGTGAATTCGCTAGTGAAAAAATGCGTACAGCCGTACAAAATCCGGATAAACTGGCCCGGGAAGAAGACATTAAACAGGTTAAACTGGACACCCAGCTGCATTTCGCGGAGACCTTTGCGGATAGTACTAAAGCTATCGACGATGTACTCGATGACATTCTCAAAGAAATTGTCCGCGAACTGATTACGGTCCATGGTATCCGCCCTGATGGCCGGGCGTTAACCGAAATCCGGAAAATTTCCTGTGAAGTCGGGGTGTTGCCGAGGACACACGGCAGCGGCCTGTTCACCAGGGGACAAACCCAGGTTTTAACTGCTTGTACCCTTGGCGCTATTGGTGATGAGCAAATCCTTGATGGACTCGGCATCGAAGAATCTAAACGTTATCTGCATCATTATAACTTTCCACCTTACAGCGTTGGGGAAACCAGGCCAATGCGTGGGCCAGGCCGCCGCGAAATCGGCCACGGTGCTTTAGCGGAACGGGCGCTCGAACCAATGATTCCGCCAATGGAGGAATTCCCTTATACTTTACGCTTAGTGTCGGAAGTGCT
>DATAMA010000203.1:0-6106 GCA_036260765.1 Desulfobacteria bacterium
GTCGAAGAAGGTTTGCCGCAAGATATTTTTGAACGAGCGAAAAACGAGCGGACGAAAAGTTTCTTATCCAAAGTTTTGTAGTTTAGAAGCCTGAAAATTGGTTAACTCAGATAAATAAATGCCTCAAGCTTGGCCAACCAAAGCTTGAGGCATTTTCCTTTAGTTTACGAATTTAGTTTATTTGGCGGGATTTGTTTCTGGAATAGTGTGAGGTTTTTGATCAAGCAGGCGGACCCCGAGCAGGCTGACAACAAGACTGATTACATAGCTGATATCAGCTCCACCCAGATAATGACCGGCGATGAACCCGGTGTAAAGGGTTGAGGCCATAAATGGAACGGAGAGAATCAGCGCGATAACGTAGATCAGCATAGCCTTGCCGGAGGGGAGGTTGGCAGGGTGATCACCAAAAGGTCCGGCCGCGATGAGAATACCGAGCCAGGGTGTAATCCAGTAGGAAAGAAGCAGCAAGAAGTTTTTATAGGTGTCGGAGAATGCTCCGCTACCTGCGGCAATCAAGGTGATGCCCAGTCCGCCGGTAATGATCGCTGAAATCCAGCGTTTCAGCGGAACCCCAGCGGTAAGCAGGGAAATGCCGGCGCTATAGATAGCGAGAACGTTAACGGGAATAGTGCTGACGGCAACGGTTATCAAGGCGGGAATCGCCAACACACCCATGAGTTGGGCGATAAGTGTGATCGGTTGAGCCTGAGGGTTCAGACTGGTAACGGCGGCGCCGAGGATTTCCAACCAGGCACCGGCCAGAATGCTTCCCCAAAAGGTAAACCGGGCAATTTTCCGGGAGGAGACTGCAGGTGAGAGGTAGCGGCTATAGTCGCTGCCGACTGTACAGAAAGCGATTTGATAGGCAAATACGGCTGTAGCTGCCACGATAAACAAGGGAATTTGTCCGCTTAACGGTAGTTTGGATGGGGCAAAGATCGCGCTTGGGGTGAGCTGGGGAATAATGCGGACCGTCATAATCAGAAAGAATGCGCCTAAGGCTACAGTCATGATTTGCGCAAAGCGGTGAATGAAATTGTAACCGATCACGGCCACGAGAATGGTCAGGGCGCCTAACAACAATAAGCCGGTTAAGTATGTAACGTTGAATACGTGCTGGATGGCGACAACACCCAAGACGATATCGACAGCGAACCAACCGACATTGCCTAACCAATTCAGGCTGCCGAACAGTTTTAGACCCAGCGGGCCGAAAACCTTACCGCTTGCGGCAATTTGCGGTAGGCCGTGGCGCGGTCCCCAACTGGAAATAACCGCGAGAAACAGGGTACCGAGAACATTACCGAGCAGAATTGCGGCGACAGTGGCGGGAAAGGACAGGCCCAGGATGATTCCCAATGCGCCCGTGAACCAGGTGAGAATATTAAGGTTGGCTGAAAACCAGAACGTAAAAATCTGGCCGACTCGGCCGTGTCGTTCCGCATCAGGAATTGCCTCGGTGCCGTAGGGTTCTACCTTGAGTACTTTATCTCCGTAGGATTGGATTGTAGACATAGCCATCTCTCCTTTTACAATGAATTTGTTCCAGTTAATTTGCTGTATCTATTGTAAAGCCGCCCAAGGGCGAGCCGGTTACCCACTGGGATCAGGAGAAAAACAAAAGTCCCCAGCTTGCATAAGCTGAGGACTTTACCATTGTCTCAGAGTGATGACTTTCAAATTCGTCGTTTGAAAGCATGGGTTTCTAACGGCAGGTCTCCTGGCTCAAGGTCATTGCCGACTGCCCCTTCCCTGAACAATCAATTGTCAAGTGGTTATGGCAGTTGCTCACCTTTTACAGTGGCGGGACCGCTCGGGACTTGCACCCGATTCCCTATTCTCCTCCCTGGGGAGGCACCGCTAGAATTAAGTTTTTCTTTTAAACATAGAATAACTGGGCTATGAAAGATTGTCAAGACAATTCTGACTCTTATGGAAGTCGGCCGCCGGGAGGAGTTCCGGCGGGCAATGTGGAACAGAGTCTAAAGTAGATATGGCCGGAAACCAGGTGGACAAGGGGGAGATTTTGAGCATGAATCAAAAATTCGATTTGGAGAAAGCAAAGTTAGGACTGGAACAGGCTAAAAGCAAAGCGCGGAAGTTGATTGAGAATCCGGAAGAGGCAAAAGCGGTATTGGCTAAAGCAGTGAAAAAAGCTGAACAGGCCAAAGGTCCATTGCACCAGTTGTGGGAAGAATTGCAGCTGATGTTCTGCCTGATTCGGGACTGGATGAAAGGAACCTACCGCCAGGTATCGCTCGGGACGGTTGTCGCTATATTTGGCGCATTGCTTTATTTTATTTCGCCGGTTGATCTCATTCCGGATTTTATTCCCGGACTGGGTTATATTGACGATGTGTTTGTAATCGGCCTCGTAATCAAGCAGGTGAGAGATGATCTACAGACGTATAAGCAGTGGCGGGACGGAAAAGTAAGTTGACAAAATATTTGCTCGGAGTAGTTCTTTTAGCGGGTTCTGAATAATATGTTACTGTAAAATTGAGAAGTAACAAAATAAAGCCGGATGAACCATGCTGGGAGAGACCTGTGAGAGGCGCCGAAGGAGAAAATCCCTTTTTCGCAACAAGGGAGTAAACTCTCAGGCAAAAGTACCAGACGGGGACGGAACTCTGGAGAGTTTCTCTTAGGAGAACACCCAAGGGGAAGGGCAGCCATGCCTAATCTCTCAGGTTAAAAGGACAGAGGAGTGCGCGCTTTTTCGGCGCGTACTCTTTGTTTTTTATTTTACTGCAGAGGGAAGGATAAGAACGCATAAATCATAAGGAGGGTTTACCGTGACGCCCCACAAAAGGACACCGCTATATTTAGCACATGGTCGAGCGGAAGCTAAACTGATCGATTTTGGTGGTTGGGAAATGCCGGTCCAGTACGCGGGTATCCTGGAAGAGCACCGGACAGTGAGGCGCAAGGCCGGCTTATTTGACGTTAGTCATATGGGAGAGGTTGATGTCCAAGGCCCGCAGGCCCTGGAGCTGGTGAACATGCTCATTACTAATAACGCAGCCAGGCTTGCGCCCGGGCAAATCCTCTACTCTCCGATGTGCACGGAAAACGGCGGAATTATCGATGATATCCTGGTCTATTGTTACAGTCACGAGCATTTTCTACTGGTAGTCAATGCTGCGAACACAGATAAGGACTTTGCCTGGATCAAGCAGTTGGCGGGAAATTATAGCGTTAAGGTGGAAAATATCTCGGCAAAATTGGCTCAGCTCGCGGTGCAGGGGCCGTTGGCGGAAAAAATTCTCCAACCGTTGACAACGCTTAACTTGGCACAGCTTAAATACTACTGGTTCGGCCATGGCAAGGTAGCGGGGGTGGACTGCCTCATTTCGCGTACCGGTTATACCGGCGAAGACGGATTTGAGCTGTATGCGGCACCGGAGACGGCCATGAAATTGTGGGAGGATCTCCTGACAGCCGGCAAACGGGAAGGGTTGCAGCCAATTGGCCTTGGTGCGCGGGATACGTTGCGTTTAGAAGCTTGCCTGCCGCTTTACGGGAATGAGCTGACTGAACAGATCACTCCCCTTGAAGCTGGGCTTGGAAATTATGTAAAACTGGATAAACAAGACTTCCTGGGCAAGCTGGCACTCGCCGCTCAAACGGCAGAGGGCGTACCGCGCGCGCTGGTTGGGTTTGAAATGATCGATCGGGGTGTAGCTAGAAGCCATTATCCGTTGGCAATTGGCGGGCGGGAAATCGGTTTTGTTACATCAGGTTCCTTCGCACCAACACTAGATAAAAGCGTCGGACTGGGACTTATCGAAACGAACCAAGCAGAAAGTGGCAAGGAAATAGCGGTTGTGGTCAGGGGTAAGGGTCTAAAAGCAAAAATAATTCCTAAACCCTTCTATAAACGGCAGCAAGCGAAAAAAACACATACGCTGGCCGGGCGCTAACCCCTTTGGTAATAATGGCGAGGAAAGAGGAGGCATTTACCATGAACCCGACGGATCTTATGTACACTAAGAACCATGAATGGATAAGAATTGAAGGGAATAAAGCTGTAATCGGCATTACGGATCACGCCCAACAGGCTTTGGGCGATGTGGTCTTTGTCGAACTGCCGCAAGTAGGTGACAGGCTGGAAAAGGGAAAGGCCTTTGGCGTTGTGGAATCTGTCAAGGCGGTTTCTGATATTTTTGCGCCGGTCGGTGGTATTGTTTCTGCCGTAAACGATCAATTGTTGGACAGTCCGGAGATCGTCAACGCCGACCCTTGCGGCAAGGGCTGGATGGTCGAGCTTGCAATTGAAGGTTCCGGTCAGTTTGATGGCTTGTTAGATGCGGCACGCTATGAGGCTTTTTTGCAGGAGGAGGCGGGGCAATAACCATGCGTTTTGCACCAAATTCTGACCAAGAATGTCAGGCGATGCTAGCGCGAATTGGGGCAAATGATCTCGCGGAATTGTTCAAGGATATCCCGGAAAATGTCCGGCTGAGCAGGCCGCTCGCTCTTCCCCACGGGATTTCGGAACAGGAACTTGTTCGCCATCTGCAAGGGTTAGCGGCCAGAAATGCCAACCTGGGAGAGTACCTTTCTTTTTTAGGTGCCGGGGCTTACGAACACTACATACCAAGCCTGGTCAATCAGCTTTTGTTACGCTCTGAATTTTATACGGCGTATACTCCCTACCAACCGGAAATAAGTCAGGGAACTTTGACGGCAATTTACGAATTTCAGAGCATGGTCTGTGAATTGACCGGCATGGATGTGGCGAATGCCTCCATGTACGATGGCGCCAGTGCTCTCGCTGAGGCAAGCCGGATGGCCTGCAGCCTTACGCGCCGCCACCAGGTTATCGTTTCCAGGACAGTTCACCCGGAGTACCGGGAGGTTATCCGTACTTACCTGGCCGGGTGCGGTGTGGAGATCCTGGAAATCCCCTATGCTGCCGGTATTACGGACTTGGCCAGCCTGGAAGGGCTGGTGAGCGGCAAAACAGCCGCAGTCCTGGTGCAAAACCCGAATTTCTTTGGCGCGGTCGAAGACGGCACCAAACTTGCTGAGCTAACACATGCTGCCGGCGCCCTATTGGTTGTCGCGGCTAATCCGGTGTCCCTGGGGCTGTTAAAACCCCCGGGGGCCTACGGTGCGGACATAGTCGCGGGGGAAGGCCAGCCATTCGGCAATCCCATTAGTTATGGCGGCCCGTTCCTGGGTTTTCTGGCCTGTAGGGAGAAATATCTGCGCCGGCTGCCTGGGCGGATAGTCGGTGCAACTACTGATAGCGAAGGCAGAAGGGCTTTCGTTCTCACACTGCAGGCCAGAGAGCAGCATATTAGGCGGGAAAAAGCGACCTCAAATATCTGTTCCAACGAGGCCTTGTGTGCGCTCGCCTTTACCATGCATTTAAGTGCATTAGGCAAACAGGGAATCAGCGAATTGGCTAACCTCAATTTACAAAAGTCTCACTATGCTGCGGCGGAAATCAGTCGATTACCTGGTTTTGAATTAGCCTTTGCTACCCCGTTCTTTAATGAATTTGTGATAAGGACCGAGCGTAAACCGGCAGTAATCCAGGCAGAACTGCAAAAAGATCGGATCTTGGCCGGGCTGGATTTGGCTCGCTTCTTTCCGGAGTTAAACAATCACCTGCTCATTTGCGTGACTGAAACCAAGACGAAGGCTGATATCGATCGCTTAGTAGCCGGACTGGAGGCGATCAAATGAGAGAGGTCGAGCCGACTGTTTTTGAATTAAGTTCGCCTGGACGCCATGGGGTGAGCTTACCGAAGGTAGATGTGCCGACGGTTAAAATAGAAGAGGTGATCCCGGCTGCGTACTTACGGGAATCTGCCCCTGCCTTGCCTGAAGTTTCCGAGGTTGATCTAGTCAGGCATTATACCAGGCTTTCAACCCTCAATTACGGAGTTGACCAGGGCTTCTATCCGCTTGGTTCGTGCACGATGAAGTATAACCCGAAGGTGAATGAAGATCTTGCCCGGTTGCCAGGCTTTGCGCTAACCCATCCGTATCAGCCGGAATCACAGGGTTCACTGGGACTAATGTTTGAGCTGGAACACTACTTGGCGGAAATTGCCGGCATGGACCGCCTGACTCTCCAGCCCGCGGCAGG
>DATAMA010000209.1:0-9775 GCA_036260765.1 Desulfobacteria bacterium
CAATAGGGCATCGAAACATAACTCAAACAAATCTTAGATGTTAAATTTTAATATACTTAAAAGCTGTTTTCAAGCGGTCCTTACAGTTGCTCGAATAAAATAAAATAGTCACTACATGAGAAATTGTCATAAATGAGTGTCTATGGCAGTTATTGCATTTTTTGCATCAGTTGGAGCCTTACTTTATAAAAAAATACTAAACTTGGAATTTCTTCTTTAAGTTTCAACCGTTTGGGTTAATTATTATTTACAGAAACTGTAGTTTGTGAAAACAATAATTTAATTATTCGGAAAAATTCGACTTGTACTTGGCTTTATTTCGATATAGTATTAAATAGGTAGAAAGAACACTTGTTCTTGAATTTAAAATTACGAAGGAGGAATACATATGAACGAATTCAAAAATAAAGTTGTTGTCATCTCGGGGGCTGGCGCAGGAATGGCTGCGGAACAAACCAAACATTTTCTTGCAGAAGGCGCCTATGTAATTGGACTAGACCTCAACGGAGCCGGATTGAAAAAAGTGAGAGAAGAAAATATTCAGTACTCTGATCATTTCCAGACTTATGAAGTGGATATTAGTAAAAAAGACCAGATTGAATCAGCCATTTCTGAGGCTATGAAAAGCCATAAACACATTGACGTACTCGTTAATACTGCAGGTATCTTTGATAAGTATACCCCGATGATGGATATTGATGAAAAACTTTGGGATCTTATTCTTAATGTAAATGTCAAAGGAATGTTTATGCTGTCTCAGGCTGTTCTACCTTATATGCTTGATCAGAACAAAGGCGTTATCATTAACATTGCTTCAGCTGCAGGATTACGCGGTACTGGCGGCGGTGTTGCTTATACTGCATCTAAGCACGCAGTGCTAGGCTTGACCAAGAGAATGTCATTTGAACTTGGTCCTAAGGGAATTCGCGTTCTAGCCATTGGCCCTGGTAGAATAAGCACTCAAATGAATGAAGGGACTGCAAACCTTATTGATAACCGCCTGCCGGCACAGCGAAACGGTAAAGTTTCTGAAATCGCAGAAGTGACCCTTTTCCTCGCCAGCGAAAAGGCTGATTATATCCATGGTGGAGTCATCATGGTCGATGGAGGTTGGACAATCCTATAACTACAAACCAGGCACTATTAAAAAGCAAGGGATGGAACTATGTATCAAAAAATGGGGAGACCGAAAGTTAACTTAAAACTTTTGATCTCCCTATTTTTTTAGGGTAAGGGCGCTGGCATTTAAGAAAAGGGAGCGTCGCTCACTACATTAAAAAGTAGTTTTGCGACACTCCCTTTGTAAGTTAGTCGTTAATTACCACCATCTATTCCAGGAGCCTCTCCAACGCGGCCATAGGCCATACCACCAAGCTGCGGAACGATAAAACCCAGCTCCAGGGCCCCAGCCCCCAAAGCCTCCTGGCCAACCGCCCAAGCCCATACCCATACCCATACCGGGCCAGCCTAATCCAAACATTTAGTTTCCTCCTTTCTTTTTCAGCTATCCCTAATATTGGGCCTTTATGGAAACATTTGGCATCTACCTGCTTTATACTATGTCCCAACCCCTCCCGGCGTTCGTAACGGCAGTGCATTTTATCAGTTCCCTTATTTGCACTGCCGTAAGTGCCGCCTTCCTTAGCCTTTGCCAATCATTTGGCAAAGCCTTTCCGGGGCGACCGTAACGGCAGTGCATTTTATCAGTTCCCTTGTTTGCACTGTCATAGGTATAAGCAAAAACTTAGAGGAACCTGTTTTGCAGGTTCCCCTCTAAGGTTTACCGTTTTTTGACGGTTTACCACCACCAACGTCTGCATCTAAATCCCCAGCCGGGCCAACCCCAGCCGCCGCCCCAGAAGCCACCGGGCCAGCCCCAGCCGCCCCATAAGCCAGGCCAACCGAAACCTAACATCACATTTCCTCCTTTCCTATCAGCTATCCCGTTTGCTCAATTACCTAAAAACCAGCTGCGAATACACAGCACAATGCAATCAGAATCAAGGTGCCAACTACAACTGCACCAATTCCCCACCAGTTCCAGCCCGCGGAAGCGTAACTGTATCCGTACATTCCCAACTCTCCTTTCCGGTAAAATATTTTCTGAGTCTAGTGCTTAGCTGACCTTAGAATACCAATCCAAGGGCAATTAACAACAAGATTACTATTACTACAGCGGCGATGCCGCCCCAGAAGAAACCACCGCCAGCCGCCGCACCTGCGAATGCCATATTAGCGCACCTCCTTTCCGAAATCGTCTGGCACTACCACCTAACGTGCCAGCGCCTCCATCTAAATCCCCAACCAAGACCTGGTATCCAGCCGCCCCAGCGGGCATGATATCCTCCATATCCACCAAACATCTATTTCTTACCTCCCTTTGAAAAACCGGTAACGTCACTTTACCCTAGAACCAGCAGGCAAACACACAGCAGAGGGCAATTAGAATCAGCGTGCCAATCGCTACCGCACCGATTCCCCACCAACCCCAACCGCCGCCAGCCGTAGCGAAGGCGCCTGCACCTGGGAAGCCAGCTCCAAACATAATGACCGCTCCTTTCGGTTGAACGTAATTGTTTCGCTTTTTGTTAGAACACGAGGCCGAGTGCTATCAGCAAAAGTATTACAATAACTACCGCAGCGATACCGCCCCAGAAAAATCCACCACCCGCAGCAGCACCTCCGAACGCCATTTGAAGCGCACCCCCCTTCTGGGATAATAAGGTAATTCCTGATTTATTTTATGTCCTCTCCTGGCTTAGGGTACTAATATCGCCAATTTTTTCCAAGCAAATTGGCACTCATAAAAAAATATCAAAGGGAACTATACGGTTCCCTTTGATATTTCAACCAGACCAAATTAAGGCTATATTATTAGAACCAGCCAGCGGCAAAAACACAGCAAAGTGCGATCAAAATAAGTGTGCCAACTGCAACCGCGCCAATTCCCCACCAGTTCCAGCCTGAAACAGCTGCGTAGGAGTAACCGTACATGTGCAACTCTCCTTTCCAGAATTAATTATCCACAGCACTTTTTAACCGCTTTAGAAAACCAGACCGAGGGCAATCAACAATAGAATAACGATGACCACAGCGGCTATTCCACCCCAGAAGAAGCCTCCACCTGCCGCAGCTGCTGCACCTCCGAATGCCATTAAATGCACCCCCTCCCTGGGATTTATTGGTTTGAATCTAATCTATCGTATGATTGGTAATGTTTGGTGGTTACACCACTGATCCCCAATTCGGCAAACGATGCCATTTGTTCCAGCAGTACGATACCGCTGTCTATCAGCGGAAACAACAGTAGGCCACCAGCACCCTCACCAACTTTTAGTTCTAAATTCAACACTGGACGTAGGCCAAGTTTATTCAGCAGCAAACGATGACCCGGTTCCAGGGCAAGATGAGAAGGCAATAGGTAATTAACAACTGCAGGTTTTAAGAGAAAGGCAATAAACGCCGCCACCGTAGTGACAAAGCCATCCAAAATAACCGTTCGCCTGTCTAGAGCAGCCTCCAGACAGGCTCCGGTCAATGCTGCAATTTCTATGCCACCGAAGGTTTTTAAAACTTCCACCACCCTGCCAGGCGTAATTTCTACAGGTAGGCAAAAGCCATTGTTCCGCAAGGCCCGCTCAATTACCGTAACTTTATGTCCGATATCTGCATAGCCCGCCCCGCCGCCAACAACCTTTTCGGGGAGAACATTAAGCAAAACCGCTGCCAAGGCAGCGGCAGATGTAGTATTACCCATCCCCATTTCTCCCAGCGCCACCAACCGGATATCCTGTGGGAGTTGGTGTACTGCTTGTCTGCCGCGTTCCAGAGCCGCCCTCAGCTCTTGATCGCCCATGGCCGGACCGTTGACAAAATTCCTGGTTCCGTAGGCAACTTTAGCACGCTGTAAGGTATGAACATAGGCCGTTGATTCCGGTACACTATCTTTAAGGCCGACATCCCAACAAAATAAGGGAATTCCCATTTGTTCAGCCAGGCATCCTACTGCAGACTCTCCCTTCAGGATGGCAACGGTCATTTTCATACTGTCTGATGAGCAAAATTTGCTTACTCCTTCCGCGGTTACCCCGTGATCAGCAGCAAATACAATTACCGCTCTGCCAGTTGACAATACCTTATCTCCCTGAATACCCGCCAATTTTGTTAAGATAGTCTCTATTTCCCCTAAGCCGCCATTTGTTTTACATAGTTTATTAAGTTTCTCCAGTATTTGCCTCTTCGCCTGGTTATCAGGCAAGCTAATGTCGATAGTATCTAACAACTCATTGATCCAGTCCCCCACCGGCAACCACCGCCATAACCCTAAAATACCAGTTTTACATCTATCAGTTAGCTTTTGGTGAGGTGCATCTTTTTATGCTCCGAACTACTGTTGCAAAAAAGGGTAAAAAAAAATCGCATGTCTAGGTGACATGCGATTACAAAATAGATATGTTTTATTTTGAACCTGAGGAACTGTTTGTCGTTGGTAACGAACTGTAATTGTAAGTATTGCCCGTACCTGAAAAATAACCAAATACTGCGGATAAAGTCAAACCTAACGCTAAGGTTAGCGCAATAACAATGGCTATCGTCCTTTTCCGCTTGCGGCTCATCATAAACATCTTCGTAAAACCTCCTCGAAAAGAAAGGCGTATTAATGTTTAACAGCACAATAGTTATATGATAACTTTGGCCTTTTGATCAATTCGCTATTATTATACCATTGTTTCTGGGTTACTTCTATACGAACATTATACAGTTCGCAGAGTTAGCGGGGGAAGTTTTTTTTATGCAAAATTTTCAGCCCTTCGAGGATTAGATTCGGTTCCACCCGCTCAATCAATTTTGTTCCACTGCCAATTAAAGCGGAGAATCCCCCCGTGGCAATTACTGGTACATCGTTCCCCAATTCCCGTTTAAATCGTTTAATTAGACCCTCTACCAAGCCTACATACCCGAAATAGATCCCTGCATGCATACTGTCGACCGTATTTTTCCCGATTGCCCTAGTTGGCGGTATTATATCAGTCCAAGGCAGTTTCGCGGTGTTTTCACTTAGCGCCGCGGCAGAAATTCCCATTCCAGGACAGATCACCCCGCCTAAAAATTCACCACGCCCTGAAACTACAGAGACCGTAGTCGCCGTACCCAGGTCCATCACAATCACCGGGCCGCCAAAGCGTTCAAATGCTGCTACTGCACTGACAATTCGATCTGCACCTAACCCCCGCGGATTATCGACCTTTAACTTCAAGCCTGTTTTAACACCGCAGTCGATAAATAGCGGCTTTAGTTTGCATGCCTGGAGGAACAGGCGTTCAAGCACTGAATTTAACGGTGGTACAACGGAAGAAATCACGATATCTTTTAGATCGGAAAATTTCGCCCTAATTTCTGCCAGAAAACCTTTTAACAATAACCGGTACTCGTCAACAGTTTTCGCCTTGTCAGTGGTAAACCGCCAAGTCTTGCGTAATTCATCTTGGCTTCCATACACCGCCATGACGATATTGCTGTTTCCAACGTCCAAAACAAGCAGCATTATTGATAACCTTTCCTTTAACCCATTTCCTTCAAAAATTCTCTTAAAAGTATCATTTTCCTTCTATAGGATTTGGGAAAACGGGAAGATAACACAAACGGGGCGAAAAATCGCCCCGGGGCACGGATTGTCTGAGCTTGTTGACAGCATACATACCCTAGTTCAAGAGAGCCGGCGTCATCGTCCGCTGTTAAAGCGGGTTTGACAACTTGGGCAACCTAGACCATCGGGTCCGCTGCCGCAACGCCAGTCTCATCACTTAATCCGAGCCATTCCTAGTTTTGGCATAAATGCGTTGGTTTATGAAAGTAAGTTTTTGCCGTTCTCGAATGGTAACGATTCAGAGAAAAAAGGATTGTGTAATTTTTTGGCGAAATGAGCTTAGTAATTCGTAACAGAATGGGGAAATTACAAGTGAAGTTTAGACGGTTTGCCATACGTCTCGGGAAAAACCGCAGCTTAATCTTCCTTTATCTGATCGTATTTATTCCTATGCTTACTCTCGGTTACTTTTTGTTTTATGATAACTATACCTATCGCCTGCAAGAAGAAATCAAAAGAAACGAACAGATGTCAATGGTACTCGCCCAGAATATGGATTCCTATCTCGCTCAAGTGAAATTAACACTGATGGACGTTAGTATATTGGATCCAGTTACTAATAATAAAAAGGACCAAATAAAAGAGATTTTTAGGAATTTAATTCTAACCGACCGGAACATCTCGCTATACTGGGTCACCGATATTAATGGGAGAGTAATCGCCAAGTTTCCGGATAATTTTCCTGATAAAACGAACAAAACTTTCACCAAACAGACTCTCCAACAACAGTTCTTTATTTCGGAGCCGCGTGTAGGCGATATCACTAAAATGAGAATTATCACTCTGTCGACGTTGGTTCATGATCGAAATGGCAAGGTAATCGGTGTTGTAGGCGCTTCAATCCCGCTCGACAGGCTACAGAACAGGTTAAATCTAACAGTAGGCAATTCCGGTTTTCCCATTTTAGTGACCAAATCCGGTAAATTCCTCGTTCATCCACATCTTCAGCAAATTAGTCAAAAAATCAAACCAGATGACCCTATTTTTAAAACGATCCAAAAAGGTGATAGTGGCACTTTGGACATTATCGCCCCTTATGACGGAAAACGTAAATTTTTCTCCTATACACCCTTAAAGCAGGCCAACTGGGTAGTGATCGTTGTCCAGCCGCTCTCAGCATTTCAGGTAGAGACCGCCACCCTATTTACACGCAATACCATGGTCATCATCCTGGTCTTTACGATTTTAATCCTTGCAGCCTATTATTTACTGCTGTTTCGAAAACGCGAAGAAGAATCACGGATTTTACAGGCGGAAAAATTAGCTGTTGTCGGTGAATTGGCTGCGGGTATGGCCCACGAGATCCGTAATCCGCTTACTTCGATCAAAGGCTTTATCCAGATGGCCGCAAACCGTAAGGATTACTCCCTGGCGCCGGAGTATTTGGACATCATCCTCAGTGAAATAACCCGGATTGAAACAATTGTTAACGAAACAATGGTCCTGGCAAAACCGACCCCAGTGCAGTTTAAATCAATCGATCTCCGGCGAACTCTTGAGGATGTCTGCACGTTGATGGAACCGCAGGCCCTGTTACATAAGGTCAAGGTATCATTAAGCAGTGAGCAAAACCTGCCTTTGATAGAAGCAGAGCCCAACCAGATTAAGCAAATATTTATCAACCTAATTAGGAATGCGATCGAGGCGATGTCAGCAGCCGGCGGGGAAGTTTTTCTCCAGCTGGAACAGGTCGGTAAAAACATGCAAATAACGGTTGAGGATAACGGCTGCGGCATCCCGCCGGAGATTTTAGACAAGTTGGGTAGCCCTTTTCTGACAACCAAGGATAACGGCACCGGATTAGGGTTGTTAGTTACCTACCGGATTGTGCAAAACCATCATGGCGAAATCACAGCGACGAGCACTCCCGGGCGAGGAACCGTGTTTACGATCAGGTTTCCCCTCAGGCAAGTTATAGTCACTTCCAAGAATTAGAGCTTACTTATGTTAATAAACGACATACACCGGCGCCTGAGACGTGCCGGTGTATGTCGTTTTAAAGTACTGATATAGTGTAATTTATTGAATGCGATCAGCCAAGATCGCCAATGATTCGATGATCTGATTTACCTTTTCCGGCGCCAAATCACCAATCCACCCAGCGGCATAATTAGGCCTAAACAGGGGAATTTGCTCTTTTAACGCCCGGCTTTTTTCCGTAAGGCTTACATAAACGACCCGGCGGTCAAGTTTGTCCCGTTGACGGAAGACATAGCCTTCCTTTTCTAACCGGTCGATGATCCCGGAAACAGTACTACTGGTCAACCCGATTCGTTCACTGAGTTCGGAAATCGACAAGTGCCTTGCGAGAAATATCGCCCTTAAAACCATCAGCTGCGATACATTAAGGCCAAAACTTTCGATGTGTCTGGCCAATACACGGTGAATATTCTTATTAATTTTAGCCAAGAGTGCGGCTATCATCTCTGCTTGTTCTGTATATCCCATTATTACTCCCTATTATTTGTTTTTTAAATTATACCGAATTATGTTTGACTTTTCCAGTTCCCTATCCCAGTTATTTCCGTTGCAAGAGTTTCGGGAAAATGTTATCTTTTTAATGTTACGCTTTTAATTCGAATCCGAATAATTAGCATGCTAAATATTTGTAGTGAAAGGAGGTAGAAAAATTTGTCTAAACACGACGAACGCTATATGTGGTTGGCCTTAGTAGTTGTTGTAATTGGTACCTTTATGTCCATTCTTGACACCAGCATTGTGAATATTGCCATACCGAAAATGATGACTATTTTTGGTGCATCAACTGATCAAATTGAATGGGTATTGACCGGATATATGCTGACTATGGGAATTGTGATTCCCTTAACCGGGTATCTTGGGGATAGTTTTGGTTATAAACGGATATATATCTTCGCTTTAACCGTTTTCACCATCGGTTCAGCCCTCTGTGGCATAGCTTCAAGTACCCAAACCATGGTTGCAGCCCGTGTAGTCCAGGCGGTCGGGGGCGGGATGATTATGCCCATCGGCATGTCCATGACCTACCGAATTATTCCTTTAGAAAAGCGGGGCCTTGCCTTAGGGATCTGGGGCATTTCGGCAATGGCAGCACCGGCAATCGGCCCGACCTTAAGCGGCTACATCGTTGAGTATCTCGACTGGAGGCTCATTTTTATGATCAACGTCCCCGTCGGGATTATCGGTGTAACCCTGGCAATGATTATTCTCCGTGAGACGCCCAGAGTAAAGAACATGAAATTTGACCTTGGCGGCGCCTTAACCGCCGGCATCGGCCTGTTTACCCTGCTCTTGGCCCTAAGTGAAGCGTCCTCCAAAGGGTGGTCTTCCGGTTATATTATTGGTTTATTGGTTGTCGCTGCTCTGTCTCTCACAACCTTTGTGCTGATCGAACTCGTCCATTCGCAACCGCTGCTTGACCTCCGCGTGTTAAAAATCTTTCCCTTTACCCTGAGTTTGTTCATTAATATTGTCACCACAATTGGCCTGTTTGGCGGTGTTTTCCTAATTCCGTTGTATATGGAAAATCTCCGGGGTTATTCTGCGATGCAAACCGGCGTCCTGATGTTTCCCTCCGCCGTGGCGACCGGTATTGCCATGCCAATTAGTGGTAAGCTGTTTGACAAATACGGCGCTAAGTGGCTGACGATCATCGGCCTAGCCGCCCTCACTATCTCCACATACGTCCTAAGCAAGATGACCATGGATACACCGTATGACACCGTAATGCTGGTGCTCATCATCCGCGGCCTAGGCATGGGACTCTGTATGATGCCTAGTCAGACGGCGGGCATGAATTCAATTCCGCCGGCGGAAGTCGGACGCGCCTCCGCGCTTAACAATACGATCCGCCAGGCCAGCGGCTCATTCGGCATTGCCGTATTGACCACAATCATGCAGAACCGTCAGGCTTTTCACGCTGCCGTCTATACTGAAAACCTAAATCTCAATTCGCCCCAGGTAGTCCAAGCGCAGGCCATGATCCAGGAAGCACTCAGCCAACACGGTATGAGCATGGCCGCGGCTAAAACCGGGACGGTACTGCAACTGTTCAGCACGGTGATGCAGCAGGCGATGGCCTCTGCTCTCGACGATACCTTTCTAGTGTCAGCGGGTATTTGCCTGATCGCGATTCCCCTTGCCTTTTTA
>DATAMA010000010.1:0-6406 GCA_036260765.1 Desulfobacteria bacterium
TATCACCATGGCTCCCGGCAGAAACTCACGCTATGCCCGGTTTACGGTACAGGCTCCTTTAAACGCCCAGGAGGCGATCAGTACTCAACAACCGGAAGCAGCGGTTTCTTGTGAACCGGCTGCTGTGGAAACAGCAGATTTGGCTGCAATGGAGAGGGAGCTCGACTTGATGAAAAGACGGGTTCGCAGTCAGGAAATAGCGATTTCATTGTTGCAGGATCGTTTGGCAGATTTAGAAGATAAAGCAGCCAAATAAGCGTTTAAGGGCAGGTTAGTATCCTGCCCTTATTTTATAGATGGCGCCGCAGCGCTGTTAGCGAAAAAAGAGGAGTTAGAAAAAGATGACCAGACTTATTTTAACGCGGCATGGAGAAACTGAATGGAATTTAAGCGGCTTGGTTCAGGGAAACCTTGACTCACCTTTAACCGCCAAGGGAATTAACCAGGCGCATCAATTGGCCGCTAGATTGAGCAAGGAAAAAATCAGCGCAGTTTTTTCCAGCCCGGCCGGCCGTGCCCTGACTACTGCGCAGATTGTCGCGGCGGAATTACATGTCCCCGTACTGACGTGCCCGGAGTTCCGCGAGATCAGTTTTGGCGATTGGGAAGGAAAGGCATGGACCAAACTGAAACAAGCTGACCCCAACGGGTTTGCCGAGTGGGAAACGACGCCGTACCGTTACCGGTTCCCACAAGGGGAAACGATGGAGGAAGTACTCCTGCGGGCCAGGCCAAAGGTGCTTGGATTGTGCCAGGAGCATCAAAACGAGACAATTTGCGTAGTAAGCCATGGAATTACGCTGAAAGTATTAGTCACCAGCTTGATGGGCCTGACTTTGGCCGACTGGCAGCAGACACCGTGGCAGTTCAACACCGCGGTAAACATTTTTGAGGTCGATGGTCCAAACTGTTCCGGCCTTGTTTTGGGAGATTGTTCACATATTAGTGAGTAAGCAACATTAGCCGTTTAGCGTTAAGAAAAACGCGCATCGGTTCCCTTAGTATAAAAAAGCCCTCCCGGTAGTCAACCTGATCTCTCCTACGGAGGGGAGCAGATTAATGCTACGGGAGGGCTTTTTATTTTCTTATATCTTGCCCGCGTTGGCTTAAGGTTTTTTGACAGAGGCAGAGGAGTGGCTTTGGGCAGGCCTGATTGCCTGTGACTTTTTCCAGTCCTGGGCAAAGACATTGCTAAGTTTCTGCGTAACCTGATTAGATGGAATCAGCAAATCTAATTCGTGGTTCTGTACGAACGAAATATACGACCAGTTGGCACTGCCAATCAGCGTCGTCTTGTCGTCAAACAGCCCAAAACGTGCCGTAAGGCGGCGGTTGTTGTCAGTTGGATATAGGCGGACAGCCGCACCGGATGCCAACAGCTTTTGGATGGCAGCCTGATTCGCGGTTTGCTGGGAGTCATCGAGGATCACCTGAACGCTCTTACCGCTAGATGCCATACTGGCCAAAAGGTTGACGATATCGCTGTCACTCAATTGCGTAAGTTCAACTTGAACCGACTTTTTTGTTTGCTGCAGCTGGGTTGTAAGCATAGTCTTGATGTTGGCGTTGGTCGCCAGCGTAATATTGTCGTTAGGTAGAGTGGTGTTGGCTAAATTCAAATCAAGCGTAGTGGCGGTCATCCAGTCATTGACAAAGATACTCGCTGTCTTCCAGGCTGACCAGTCGCTTAATTGGATGGCAACATCATGGTAGTTTTGCGCGGTTTCGCTCCAATCATTACCACCAATCAGTGCGTGAGTTCCATCGACTGACAAGAGCTTTACCCGGGCTGCCTGGCCCTTTTCTGTCGGGTAGTATTGTACATCGACACCGTTAGCGCGCAGATAGTCATACGTGTCGGCATTGCTCTTGACAAACTGGTCCAGCAAGACTTTGATTTGAACTCCTTGTTTGGCCTTATTCACTAAGAGATTCATCAAGTCTTTACGGTCAAAATCGTATTGTTCAATATAAATGCTTTTTTGCGCAGAATTGATCATCGCGGTGGCGGTTTGGGTCATCGCGGCTTGATCAACATACACGAAGTCTGCAGGCAAGTTCGATTGTCCTTGCGTTTGGTTAAAAAATTTATGTGATAAAGACGCCAGCGAACAGCCGGAAACTAATAGAGACAAACAGAAAATTAGTGTGAGTAAAAAAGGTAATTTGCCTTTCGGCACGGATTATCACCTGACCTATCTTATTACAGCTTTAAACAATTATAACACTTATCAGCGGTTGAATAAACATATTAACCTGTTCATACCTTCTAGAAGAGCTTGGAAAAAGAGCTTGGAAAAAGACGGTTACCGGGCTATGTCTGCAATTTGGTGAAAGAAGGTATCGGGATGGGTAAAGCTGTTCTAATCAGCCTGATCACCTTGTTGTTCAGTGCCTTCAGCACTGCCGGTTCGCCGCTAATGGCTGCTGTCGGCTTTGACGCCGGCAATGCTTACCGGCACGCCGAATATTTAACGGTAAAAATCGGCCCTAGACCGCCGGGAAGCCAAGCGGAGTACCGGGCTGCCGAATACATCGGCTCACAATTACGTTCGTATGGGTGGCAAGTTTCCGAACAGGAATTCTCGCAAGTAGCCGCGACGGAGCTGCGCAGTATTCGCAAACGACTCCTGGTCAGCAGCCGAAACGTTGTTGCCGTATTGCCCGGTGAAACATCGCAAACCGTCATTATCGGGGCGCACTATGATTCGGCGGATTTTAATGTTCCAGGCGCTGAGGATAATGCCTCGGGTATCGGGGTATTGCTCGAGTTGGGGCGTTTCCTCGCCAAGCAGCATCAGCGATACACATATATTTTGGTGGGATTTGCCGCCGAGGAAGCAGGCCTTGTTGGCTCCCGCTATTTTGCCGGACATTATGATTTGTCTCAGGTACGGCTGATGATCAATCTGGACATGGTTGGCAGCGGTCGGAGCGTGGCCTTGGATGGCGGAAGTAAAATTTCAGCGCCACCGTGGCTGATGGAAACGGCCTATCGTACCGCCAAACAGCAAGGCCTTCAACCGGAGGTAAAACGAAATTTTTTACTGTTGGCCCGTGACTCGCGTGACGGTGGAACGAGTGACTTTTCCCCCTTCCTGGATAAGTGGATCCCCTCAATCGGCTTAGGTAAGGGTGGCAAGACTCCGGGATATTTTCACCAACCGACGGATACGCTTGATAAGCTCGAACGCGGCGCTCTTCAGGCTTACGGCAACTATCTGGTCAAATTGCTTGGGGCGGTTCGGTTGGAAACAGAGCAGAAAACCTGGTCATACGACTATTTTCCCATTGACACCGGTATCGCCTTATTGATCCTGCCGGGCTGGGGTGTAAAACTGTTTGTCTTTGTCAACGTGGCCGTGCTCTGCGTTTGGCTGGCACTCAAACGCGAAAAGTGCTGGTTAAGTCTCGGTTGGCTGATTCCGGTTTTTTTAGTCCTGCTTACGCTCACATTGCTGGCGGGAGCCGGAGTTGAGTTGGCGGCTGGACGCCTGAAGGGATATTTGGAACCCTGGCATGCCCACCCATTAATTTATTTCGCAATGCACGGACTGGTTGCTGTTATTCTGCTCTACCTGTTAATACCTTACGCCGCACGTATCCCGGCAAAATTCTTGCCGCGCAAGCCCGTTGTTTACCGGGCGGGCGCCTTGCTGCTGCTCGGAGTCGGCACAGTGCTCATTTCACTTCAGCGGCTTGACTTTGCGGCCTACTTGGCATTTTGGTCATTTTTACTGTTGGCCGGACGGGGACCGCTCGTAGTACGGGTAATCGTGGTGCTGCTGGCGCCCTTACCTGTCTATGGCTTGCATTGGGAATTAAACCGGTCTTACCTGTGGAATGAATTTTACCGCACCTTTAGTGGCCATCCGGTCATTTTCTCTCTGATCTACGGGTTTGGCCTGCTACCGCTGCTCTTGCCGATGTTGGCTTTGATTCTGCCGTACCTTAAGCATCTGCCCAAACTGCGGTTTAAGGCCGGCGGCATCGCCCTGCTTTGCTGCGGTGGACTGCTGCTTGCGGTTCCCGCTTACTCGGACGATGCACCACAAGCGTTATTAATCCGGGAGGAGTGGCAACAAAATAGACTGCTGCTTGTCACAAGCAGCGCGGACACAATTCCCCGCCAATTAGCCCGGGCACTTGGCGGGACTACCGGGACGAGGGAGATCAAAACGGAGATGAATCGAAACGGGGCCAGTCAGCCGATGATGGCAACAATCGACACGACCGCGACTAAGCTGGGTAAAACCAGGCTGATCACGGTACGGGTCAATCTTGACTTCAAGCAATACCCGTATTCGCTCAAACTAAAACTCCGGAGTGAGCAACCCTTTACCTTGGTTAACGGAGGCCAATATTTTCCAAGAACAAAAGGAGGTCAGCAACTTAAGCTTGAGGGTGAGCCGACCGGAGGAATTTATGGCCTGATTTTGGAAAAAACCCCGCCCAGCCCCAGCCAGTTTACGCTCTATTTCAAAGCAGAGGGAAAAATCAGCCTTAGTTTGGAAACGTATTACGCCAAGCAATTTGTTCCCCGCCGCTTTAATTTGCCGGCAACGCAGATAAAATATGAAAACGTTGTGGCTGCCGTTCAACAGATTTAGCCGAACCCGATTTGCGCGAATAACTCTGGGCGTGATGCCAAAAACTATCAATAGAAATGGCTTAATGCTTTAGGAGGGGTTCGAGTTGACGAAGACTGTAGCCATCGAAGAAAATCTGACCAACGTGAACCAGGCTTTACAAAGCCAGGGGTATAACACCATATGGTTAGAAAATGAGGCGAATTTAACCGGAGTCGGCGCAATTGTTGTGAGCGGTCAAAACTCCAATTTCCTCGGGATGCATGACACTAATTCCAAGGTGCCGGTGATCAATGCGGCAGGTCTGAGCGCTGACCAGGTGGTTGACGCAGTTAAAAGTCGGATGGTTTAGAACAACATCATTAAGAGCCGGTACATTTCGAAAGATGTACCGGCTTTTACTTTCGTTGTCATAAATCTAGAAGCTTTGTCGGGGGTGGAGGAGTAAATTAAGTGATGGTAAATAATTACATAAACGGAAGGGGGATGCCGATGACGCGGATACCGTTGCTTAAATTGTTTCTGGTTGGGCTGTGTACGATGACCCTTGGAATTTACGGTTACTTTTTAATCCTCAGCGTTTTATCTTCACCCGGAAACGGGGTAGAGCGCAGTGCCAATACCATATTTACGGATAAATGGGTGCAAGTGGCTGAGCCGGATTTAAAGCTGAGGGAAGAACCGAGTAGTAATTCAGTTGTTATCAACCGGTATGGTTTCGGGCAACGTCTTCAATTAGTGGCAGAGGCGGGAAATTGGTTTGAAATCACGGATGCGGCGGGGCAAATTGGCTGGGTGCAACGTGAAAAAGTAGTATTTACTCCACCGGGGTTGCAGTAAGCAGGTGGGTATGTTTGACAAATGTTTGACCACAGAAGTATAATTAGGCCAAATTGCACTCGAGGTGTACTGCATGTCGCCGCTTTCTTTTGACTCGATGCGTGAGAAACTGCACAAAAATGCATATAAGATTACGTCGCAGCGCGAAACAATTTTGCGTGCCTTCATGGAAATCGGTGAAGGCCACCTAAGTGCGGAAGATGTTTACCGCCTGGTTAAGGCCAAAGACCCGGATATTGGTTTAGCAACAGTTTACCGGACTCTTGACCTCCTGGCTGAATTAGATATCCTGCAGAAAATGGATTTTGGCGACGGACGTTCCCGTTATGAATTTTGTAAGCAGACAGAACATCACCACCACCATTTGGTCTGTCTCCGGTGCCATCAAGTAGCGGAATTCGATGATGATTTGCTGGAAAGTCTTGAGGGCGCAATTGCCGCCAAGGATGGGTTTAAAATCGTCGACCATGACCTTAAATTTTATGGTTATTGTCGCGACTGTCAGGATAAAAGTTAAATTATAAGCAAGTAACTAAACTACGCGCACAGCAGAGGCTGAGCGCGTAGTTTTTTTTATTTGCGCATCATCCGTCCGTACCTGGCTCTTTTTGTTAATCGATTGTGCGAGAACAGTGTCAAAGCCATGATTTCCTAATCTTCAGTCGCAAATTGACCGAACTTCCGCAGATTTGGCGAACAAATCTTGCCCGCCTGAGCAGGGGAACCAACAATTACCAAAGAATGTAAATTGTAAAACCGATGAGTTGGTCGCTGTGAAGGAGGAAGTAGTATGCTGGGCTTGGCTCGGGCTAAATATTTGTGGAAAAAGGCAAATAAAAACAGGCAGGAAGGCCGTTGGGCGAATTCTTTGCACATCGCACGTGCCAGGTCGGCAGCGAGGATTTATAGTTGGTGCGGTAAAACCGATAAGGCTATCGATATCTTGCTGAATACAGTTGCCCAAAATAATCACAATC